>JANQHA010000209.1 GCA_028282865.1 Oligoflexales bacterium | reverse complement strand
AAGGAGTTTTTAGGTTTTTTTTCATCCAAGTGACGAACAATATTCTCTAAGACTACAATCGAGCCATCGACCACCATTCCTACTGCCAGGGCCATTGCTCCTAAAGAAATTAAGTTCAGTTCTATGCCGATTAAGTACATAAGAATGAAGCCGCCAATCAGCGAAAGCGGAATTGAAACACAAATAACTAAGGTATTACGTATTGAGCCAAAAAATAAAAATACGATCAGACTAGCAACCGACATCCCTAAAAAAACCGAAAACACAACATTACCGACCGCTTCCTCTATGAAAGTGGCCGGGTTCATAACTTGGACCACATCAATATCTAGATTCAATGCGGCGACCTGGTCATCGACAATCTTGATAAAATCATCGGAAACCTGCTTTATATTGGCATCTGGCTTAGCATAACCACCAATTAAGAGAGTTTTTTGTCCAGAGGTACGAAAAGACTCTCTGGGAGGTTTCTTATTCAAATCTACATTAGCTACGTCGACTAATTTGACACTTCTACCCGCTGCAACCGGGATACTCAGGTTGCGTATCTCCTTTAAGCTTTTAAAACTCATAGAAGCCGTAACAGGAAATGAGGCTCCGTCTTTAGTTTCAATCAACCCTAAGGACCTATCAATTTCACGGTCATAAAGAGCATCTTTAATCTCTCCCAGAGTTAGGCCATACTGAACTAATTTGTCTGGGCGCGCAGTAACCTCGATCTGCTCCCAGTTCCAGTCAACAACCCAGACCTCAGCCAAACCTTCGACACCCCGTAACCTAGGTCGAATCGTTTTCTTTACAATTTCTGCAAGTTGACCAGGGGAAACAGAATCCGATTTAAGTGAAACAAAAAACCGAGAATCGTACTGTCCTGAGAACCGCACCCGAACCGTCGGCCAGGTCCTAGGAAACCGTGCAGAAAAACCATCGACAACCCCTTTTACATCCGCCCGGGCTTTATCTCCATCGATACCCCAGTCAAACTCGATGTTATAGCGAATCCGGCCATTTTGGTAGTCGCCTGTAACTCCAGTAACGTCATTGATCGATTCTAAAGTATTTTCAATTTCCTCACCGTATCGAACTCTAAATTCCTTCGCTGACATCGAAAGTGTATTGACATCAACTCTAACCTTTGGCTTCGAGGTATTTGGGTACAATGCAATAGGCAATTGGAAAAACAGTAGTGTTCCACCAATAAATAGTGATGCAATCATCAATATAGCTGGAGTTGGCTTGGAATAAAACTGACGAATCATCCCTAATACCCTTCCCTTCTCTAACTCTTCTGCTTTTCTTTGTTTGAAGATGATCCTGGAGATTCCGAGTAGATAGCTTCTTTTTCTTTCTCTAGATCCTTTATAAGCACTTTACGACCATCTTTAGGGTATTTTGAATAACTGGTGATGAGGTTCATACCAGGCTCAAGTCCAGACAAAATTTCGATTTTTAAGCCGTAACTTTTACCGGTCTTAACATCAACTGCTTTCGCTAATCCGTCCTTGACGATAACTGCCTGCGAGTCCTTATTAGTTAGGCTTTTAACATCGACTAATACACTTTGGCGAAGATTCAGCTTCAAAATAACCTTTACATACTCACCAACCCGAAGTGAGTCCGGACATGGGACAGACTTTTCTGCAGCGTTGCAGAGTAAATCCATCCTCACCTGATAAGTACCAAAACGAGGATCAGCTACCGGTGATATTGATATTACCTTTGCTTTTAACTGAATCTTGCCTTCCAGTAGTAATTTATAGTCGACATCCAGCACCTGATTAAGCTTCAGCTTAGCAACATCAGCTGTCGAAACCTGAACCTCGACCTGCTTCTTCGATGCATCCATAACTACGGCAAACTTATCGCCTGCGCGAACAAAACTGCCGGTATCTTTGATGATAGTCGCGACTCGACCTGTGATCGGACTTGTGACTCGGTGTTTTCTAAACCCAAGACCAACACCTTTCGGCTTTAATTCGAATAGCATTTGGCCAGAACGGACCTTTTGGCCAGGCACAACATGGGAACGTAAGATAGTCCCATCGATTTCGGAAACAACACTCACCGATTTTAAAGGTCGCAAAAGACCACCGAAGTACGAGGCGTCATAGACCTCGACTTTTTCTATCTTCTCTACGAAGACCTCAACAGCCTCTTCAGGTTTGGGAGAGTCACCTAAAAGACCCGTTGCAAAGCTAGATAATATTAGATAGAAGGCGGTATAAATAGATCTCAAGTTGCGTCTCGATATGTGATTGTAAATGAGCAGCTTATAGCAGAAAACATAATTATATACAACTACGGAGATGTTTATGAAAAAGATATTAGCCCTTATTATCGCAGTATTTACTCCACTAAAATTAGTGGCTTATACAAGTCCCGATCAAATCATCTTGCTAAATTCATGTACGGATCACTTAGCTTCAAAAATATCTAAGGTGCGCGGCAACGGGCTTAGAATCATGACCTATAACCTCGAAAACCTATTCGATGCCAAGCATGACGTGGGCAAGTCCGACTTTGAGTACCAACCTAAGGTACTGGTAGATGAAAATAATCGATACATCTCGGGGCCGAAGGTCAAATTTAACTACTGCATTAATCGGAATAAAAAGGAACTTGCTGCTTGCCCCGAAGCGGGGGATCCAGCAAAAATTTGTCGAGAAAATGCCAAGCGAAGACTAGCAAGATGCTTTTCATCTGATTGGGACGAAGATGATGTCGAATTAAAATTATCTCAGATGGAAAAATCGATGGGTATTCAGTTTCGGGCAGGCGTCCTACCAGATATTTTAGTTTTAGTGGAAATAGAAAACCCGCAGATTGTAACTAAGTTTGCAAAACGAATTGGCATGTTAGACCAGTCGTGCACCAAAGACGGAATTTGCCCAGACAACCCGCAGATGGGTCTGGTCATGACCAATAGCCCAGATCAACGTGGTATTGATATTGCCATTGTTTACCGCTCTTCAAAATTAGAACTTGTTAAAAGCAAAACCTATAACGCACGTTCTGGAGGAACCAGAGCAACCCGAGATATCATTGAAGCTCACTTCCTAGTAGACAAGAACCACCACCTCTTTGTATACGGAAACCACTGGCCTTCACAGCGTGGACCGACTTGGCTCAGAAACAATGTCGCCCTAAGGCTTAAGGAAATCATTCAAACCACTATGGACCAAAACCCGGGGTCACATGTTATTGCTACCGGTGACTTTAACACCACCGATGGAGAAACAGGTTTTAGGAAGCATCCTTTTAGAGATATCTTACTAAAAGGCTCTCCAGAACTGGAAGACCTAGACCAACTTAGCAGCATAAGAAGCAACCCCACTTCACAGCGAGGAAGCTATTACTACCCTCCTAATGTAGCTTGGAATCACCTTGATAAGTTTTTTATATCGAAGAATCTTCTCAAGCACCAAGGGCTTCGTATCGACTTGAACTCTCATGTTTTACACAACCAAAAGAAGCTAGTGGCCGAACAATCGGTAGACATATATAGAGACCAAAATACTGTAGAGCAAATAGAGCCTCGCCCCCGTTACTACGGTACTCTTAAATCAGTTGAATCTAAAAAAGTAACCGATTTGTTCGAGGAGCAGAACTTAGACGTACTAAAGGTAACCGAAAAATGCGCTCCCAAAAGGTTTCGTAATTATAACGACTCTAGCATATTCGGTTATTCAGATCACTTTGCCACTTCGGTTGTGATTAGGTATTAGCAGTGATCGACTCTAGTATTTTTTGGACGGCGGCTTCGGGTCGGTATTCTGATTGTTTCGCTAAGATTTGATCTTTTTTTGAAGCAAGCTGATCTACCGCCCTAACAAGATCAACGGCCGACAAAGACTTTTCTGACAAGGTCATACACCAACCATTGTTCTCAAAGTGCTGGGCATTATGAACCTGATCACCTCGTGAGCCTATCACTAAAGGAATTAGCAGCATGGGAATCCTTAAGCTCAAAAATTCAAAAATAGAATTTGCCCCAGCGCGGCTGACCACAAAATCGCTAGCCGCTAAAACATCGGGTAACCTATCTGCTAAAAACTCAAACGACCTATAACCCTCGGAGGAGTATGAGAGCTGCTTACCCTTTCCAGTTAAATGGACCACACGGAAGCGCTGAGTTAACTCGGGCAAAGCCTCTCCTAAAGCCTCGTTAATACGCTGAGCGCCAAGGCTGCCCCCCATGAACAGTATAACGGGGCGTTGATCATCTTCTGAGAAGCCAATAAAGCTCAGACCTGAGGCGCGATCACCAGATAACACTTCTGGGCGCACTGCAGCACCAACCCACTGAGCTCCTGGCGCCAAGTAGTTTACAGTCTCTGGGAATGTGCACAGCACTTTAGTGGCAACCTTAGAAATAATCTTGGTAGCGAGTCCAGGAGTTAAGTCGGACTCATGAGTGATCACCCGAATACCGAGCACCCACGCAGCCATACACACAGGAACACTCACATAACCGCCTTTACTAAAAACACAATAGGGTCGCCTTTTGATTAAGATCAGCATCGATTGGAAAAAGCCCAAAATCAAGCGAAAGATATCCACTAAATTATCCCAAGAAAGATACCTTCGTAGCTTGCCAACCTGAACCGGATAAAAATCCACACCTTTCTCAGTTACTAGCTTTTGCTCAATACCTTTAGAGCCTATATAGTAATAGTCCCATCCTAATGCCTTTAACTGAGGAATAATCGCAAAGTGCGGCATCACATGGCCGGCGGTTCCTCCGCCGGTAAGAACAACGACCTTAGACATGATGACAAGCTACCTTATGGCTAACTCCAGATGTGCCGTGGTCTTTGACATCGGGTTGTTGTTGACGGCAGATATCGGTAGCTAATGGACACCTTGGGTGAAACGCACAACCAGAAGGGGGATTTAGCGGGCTTGGAACATCACCTTTGATAATAGCGCGCTCGCGTTTGGCCCCCACCTTGGCTACTGGGATCGAGTCTATCAAAATTTTCGTATAGGGGTGCAGGGGGTTGCTATATAGATTGGAACTATCCGTATACTCCACTATCTTACCGAGGTACATCACTGCAACCATATCTGAGATATGTTCTACAACCGCCAAGTCGTGCGCGATAAATATGTAAGAAAGCTGGAGGCTCTTCTTTAATTTTGCCATTAGATTTAATATCTGCGACTGAATAGAAACATCGAGAGCACTCACAGGCTCGTCGGCAATGATAAGCTTAGGGCTTAAAGCAATAGCACGGGCAATTCCAATACGCTGGCGCTGCCCTCCAGAAAATTCATGCGGATAGCGATCGGCGCTTTTAGGGTCCAAGCCCACCATATCTAAAAGCTCAGCAACCTTCGAGGAAATTTGGTGGCGTTCTATACCTCCATGAACCTGAAAAGGTTCTGCCACCAAAGAAGATACCGTCATGCGCGGGTTCAACGAAGAGAATGGATCTTGAAAAATCATCTGCATATCTTTTCTGAGCGGCCGCATCAACCGACTACTCCGATGAGTAATATCAAGCCCATCAAAAATAATCTCACCGCTATTAGGCCGGTATAATCTCAGAAGAGTTCGACCTAGGGTCGTCTTGCCACACCCAGACTCACCGACCAACCCTAAAGTCTGACCACTAGCCAAACGAAAGCTCACGCCATTTACGGCATGCACAGTACCAGAAGAGCCAAAGAAGCCTTCTTTACTCACAAAGTGCTTGGTCAAGTCTTTCACTTCTAATAAAATGTCAGCCACTAGCCTTCTTCTCCCAGGTTCCAGCATGCGACCTTTCGACCGCCCCCTGCAGCAGGTTGCAGCTGCGGCACATGTTGGCGGCATTGCTCCGTGACTTTTGCACATCTATTTTGAAATTTACACCCACTAGGAAATCCACCTAACGAAGGAACCGTGCCGTCAATGGTAGGAAGTTCATCAACCTTTCTTCCCAGCTTTGGCACAGATTCTAAAAGGCCCTGGGTATACGGGTGCAGCGGCTTATCAAATAACTCGTCTACACTCGCCTCCTCAACCACGCTACCGCCGTACAAAACTATGACACGATCACAAGTTTCGGCAACTACCCCTAAATCATGAGTGATAAGCAAAACAGCCATTTTAAACTTAAGCTGCAAGTCATCTATAAGATCGAGTATCTGAGCCTGAATCGTAACATCTAAGGCTGTTGTAGGTTCATCGGCAATTAGGAGTTGAGGCTGACAGGCAAGAGCCATAGCGATCATAACCCTCTGTCTCATTCCACCAGAAAGTTGATGAGGATACTCTTCTGCACGCTCCTTAGGCGAGGGTATTTTGACCATGTCTAGCATTTCAACGGTGTGTTTGCGAGAATTATGCCGATCGAAGCCCCTATGTATTTTAAAAACCTCGTCGATCTGACTACCGACTGTAAAAACTGGGTTCAAGCTGGTCATAGGTTCTTGAAAGATCATGCTAATCTCACGCCCACGAATCTTCATCATTTCATTTTTGCTAAGAGATAAAAGGTTTCTATTTTTATAACTAATAGTTCCAGCTTCAATCCTACCAGCTGGGGAGGGAATCAGATTCAGTATCGATAAAGATGTCACACTTTTTCCAGAACCAGACTCCCCGACTAAACCTAATGTCTCACCCGGCGAAATTTCAAAGCTAACATTATCGACAGCCCG
>JANQHA010000128.1 GCA_028282865.1 Oligoflexales bacterium | reverse complement strand
TTCAAAACGAAAATAATCCTCGTCTAATGGTCTGCAAGATAAACCTTGCTGTAATTTCCTCTGGGCCTGCAGCTTTAACAGCTCGTCTGCCATATCCCTAACAGCTTTGCGAACCCTTCCCTTGCGTTTTTCCCAGTTTTGACCTTTTAATTTATCTAAACCAGCCCTTTTTTCCCCATCACCGCTATGGTAACGCTGAAGCATATTTAACCGATCTACCGGGAGATAGACCTTGTCACCGCCAAGATATTCTAAAACCAAATATTCAGATTTTTTCCCGGCAATCTCAAGGTCCCTTAGCCCTAAGTATCGGCCGATACCGTGTTCGATGTGAACGACGAGAGCTCCTATTTTTAGTTCTTTGAATGAACTTAATAAATTTTGAAGATTCTTAGCTGCAGGTTTTAGTCGTTCTTTTCGAGCACCTAAAAAAGAATGCTCCGGCACGACAATACTGCTCCCATCCAAAGCTAGTGCTGGACCATCTAAGGCACCTAATCCTACGACTAATCCACCACGCTCAAAGCCGTCAGCCTGTGCCAAATACTTTAACAGCTCGCCAATTTTGGCTGGATTCAGCCCACGGTGCTCTAGTAAATGAGTGATTCTTTCAACGCTTTCTACAGACGAAACTGCAATACAGACGCTCTTACCTAACCCCAAAAAATCCTTTATGATTTTAATCCAGGAGTCAAAACGATCCTGAGAACCCTTGGATAGAACATGGCCCCAGGACCGATCGTATGTATATGTAAGCTTATGTGCATCGGGCTGGTCGTATGGGTTACCTATTTCAACCAAGTTAGAGTGTTGCCACAATGAAGCTTTAAAACTATCACTAGCTACCAACCAATCATTAGGATCTACACCTAACCTATGATGCTTAAGACTATCCTTATAGTCAGATGAAATTTTCTCTTCAGCTTTAATATAAGACTTAAAACAGCTATCAACTGGGTCAACGAAAATCAAACAACACTCTGAGCTCAAATGAGCAAAGGTCGAGTCACTCTCTGCCCTCAGCACACTTGAAAAAAGTTCAACCCCCGGGAATCGGCCGCTATCAAGGAATGACCGGATCATTCCGTCGCGGTCATGACGGTCAACCTGTGCATTCAGTAAAGAGTCATAGATACTCTGAGCAGCAGCTTCCCTGTCACAGGTGGCGACCACAAATTCAGCGGTAGGGCCAATACGGACACTGCTAAGTTCGTTAAGAGACGCCTGACTAGCCATATCAAAACTGCGGATAGAAGAGAAAG
>JANQHA010000621.1 GCA_028282865.1 Oligoflexales bacterium | reverse complement strand
AATAACTATGACCTTATTTTCACAAAATAATGTTGCAATTGAAGACTTAGCACCAGTCGCTACTAAGATCGTTGAAGTTCTAAAGAATGCTGAGCCTTTTGCCGTCTGGCTAGACGGGTCTATGGGAGCCGGTAAGACTACAACTGTCGAGAGTATCTTACGAGCATATGGATTGAACCCTTCCTACCCAGTCCATTCACCAACCTTCACCTATGTCAATGAGCACCTAATAGGTGGCAAATGGTTTGCACACTTGGATCTCTACCGCACAGATGACAATTTCTCTATCGATAACCTAGGAATTTTTGATACTAAGGACTTCACCGGTGTCTTTGTTGAATGGCCTAAAGATCACATATGGAAGGATCTTTACGGGACTTTCTTTAAGATAAAAATAGAGCCCGAGGATGATACTCATAGGGCTATCTCGTTAAGTTTGATGAATTAGCGACCCCTCTTCTTTGTAAAAAGCCGCGAAACAACATAACCAGTCATTCCTATAGCACATAGCCATATTGATAAGCCTAAAAACTTAGTCTTCTATAGTAGTTGTGGTAAAGATAGAAACCCCTGACAAACACATGATATGATAAATAGGATAAAGAAGGATTTAGCAATTTACCAGATATGAAGTTATCAGCTCTATTATTTTTCATATACTTAGCCTCAGATTGTTTAGCTGCCGTAAAAGATGCGGAGCAATCATGCACCAATTTAAGAGGTAAATTTTCATTCACCGCAGCAACCGGAGCATTTCAAACATCTCAAGAGATGGTCGAGCTGACTGCGACAGAAATCAGTAAAATTTCAAAACACAAAATATTTCAACATAAAGCGATTTATAAAAATGGAAAGAAATTAGTATTTGTTAGCCGTTACTTTAGTCAATCAACGGTCATGGAATTGCAAAAAGGTGAAAGTATTTATGCAAAAAAAGTTCAAGAAATTTTATTAAATTTGTTCCCAGAAGCCACATTTGCAAAAAACACCAACTCTACTGGCAGAAAAAAGGTCGTTAAAATTGACATCAGTGATCCAGCAGAAACATTTAAAGTTAAGTGGGATCAGGAAAAATTTAATCGATCTATCAGTAGTGGCAAAACTATTCCCATGTTTCGACTAAAAACAGTTACCAACTGGCGTGTTAATACATCTAGACCTGAATTAAGAGAGGCATTTGGTCTAGATAATTCTAATAAGATTATTCACCTCTACATACAACACCCCAAAACCATCACGAACTCAAATGATCGCTTCCGCCAGGTTTATAGCACTGAATTACCAAACTCACTTAAAATTTTGCGTGACAAATTTCCATTTCAGCAGGTTATAATTACGTTTGGAAATGCTAACCCGCGCACCGTTGGGAAAGTAGTTGACTGGTCGTCTTCTGGAATTTACCACGCCGGC
Source organism: Oligoflexales bacterium (assembly GCA_028282865.1). Taxonomy (GTDB): domain Bacteria; phylum Bdellovibrionota_B; class Oligoflexia; order Oligoflexales; family CACXFL01; genus JANQHA01. The sequence continues at coordinate 2,024 of JANQHA010000621.1, read as the reverse complement.
GTAAGCCAGTCAGACATTGCATATTTGAGTCAGGATATTGCCACTACAAAACTCGCCGATGCAAAAATCATTGCAAATGATACCCGGGGAATTATGCCAATTCTACATCGCGCCTCTGATTTAAGCGTGGTAGTAGGACCAGTAAATTTTTTTGAGCCACTTTCAATTGGCACACCTACAATCATCGTCAAAACATCTGGGCAAAACAACTACCACCAGCGCACCTATGATCAGCTTACAAACTTAGCGCAGAAAAGAGGCGCATTAGTGGTAGATGGAATCGATGGTATTCAAACAATAAACTCTAATGACTTAAAACATACCAAAGTGAATAATCAAATCTCTCACAACACGGAGTTTACGAAGTTGTTGAATGCAATCGATAAGCATTTAAGCAATTCGTTGGCAAAGTAGATATTTGTGCCTATTTATATGCTCAAACTAAGACGGACTGGCAGTGTATGCTGGATAGGTTGAGTATGGCACCTACTTCCTGTCATCCCGAGCAATTTCTATCTGATGGACACATTTAGCTAAAATCATTGGAAGCCAAGGACCTTAGGCTCGTCGGTGATCTCTCCCATAAAACATCGATGTCCGTAGACTAGCTATATAAAACCTTGTACTACACAATCATGGCAAGAGGTGGATATGTATATCTTTTAACAAACAAAAACAAATCTGTTTCGTACTGTGGGGTCACCAGTTCCGTATTCCGCTTCCCTGGCGCGTTTTTTGATCAATAAAAAGAGAAATACGTTGAACTCCTAATATTATTAGGATTTTTTGTTTAAAATTTTTACATTTGGAGAAAAAATGTACAATTTATTAATTTTAATTTTTACCTTAATTTCTTGTTCAAGCTCATCTGAAAACAGTACCGTGAAAACTCAGACTAAATCCTCTAAAAACGGTCGTTGTAAAATAACATTTTATAGTGAAAATGGACTTCTTGATAAACAGATATACATATATCAGAAGAGTAGTATGTCAACCGAAATCGCGTATTCATCAACTAGCTGGAAGCAGTGCTTCGGTAAAAGTCATGAAATTATCCAACAGCTTTTTTATAATAAGAATTTTTTGACACCCGCAAAAAAAGTCGCTTGGTTAAATATATCACCAAATGGTTTCAAAAAACTTTTCGAAGCTAAACGACTAGGAAAATCCAACGCTGAAATTTCGCACTATGTATATCCTAGCTATGATTCTACAGTTTATATTTTTTGGGAATTTTATCCAACCTGGCCTAAAGAAGGTAGTAAAAAGGAAGCTTGGGGTTATGTTAACGAGAAGACAAAAAAGAGCTGTGTACGTCAAGGAGACCAGAGAACAGAAAGCGCATGTAATGAAACTAAGTAATCTGCAGTGAAGTTCCCCCTCTAAAACATCTAAAACGGACACCAAGTTAAGTGATTTTTTGATAGAATCATTTTAATAGGTTTTACATTATTTCGCAGTTTACAGATATCTTTAATAGGAACAGCGTCTCATTTTGTAATAGTAAACACACGGTGTTCCATTTTAATGTTTAACTGACTGTGATGTTCTAATAATTGAAGATGTCAAAAAGTATTATTCGTGGACATCAGAAAGAATCGCTGTAAAACTGCCAGATTTTTCTGTCATATTGGCCATTCCCTTTATAAAATCAAGCCTAAGCAATATATGGTTTTAGCTGCAAAGGTTTTTATCGAAGAATCCGAAATATTTTTATTTGATTTAGACCTTGTTGATTGCGAATAACACGAACGTTTCTAATTGTCTAATGGCTGAGAATGACCCTTCGTTCTCCTTCAAATCACTGGAAAGCGCGAAATTGTCAGATGTTTTGTAGAGGAGTAGACACTCTTTTACAGGGATGACGATGGTCTGGCCATTACCTCAAAGAACATTCGAGCAAAATTCCAGACTTATCTCCAGCCTGCCCTTGATAGGGAAGCTCTTCTTTAACTACCGAATACCCTATCGCCACGTGGAATGCCATAGATGCTGCATTGTCACGGTCGAGAATACAGTATGAA
>JANQHA010000607.1 GCA_028282865.1 Oligoflexales bacterium | reverse complement strand
AAAATCCAAAACTACTCAGATTACAGGGATTATCTAGCAGATTGGTTTAAAGCTTGTAAAGCTACGAATTCTCGGATGTCATTTCGTTATATGTCGCGAAATCTGGGACTTAAGTCGCCGAACCACTTCCAGTTAGTGATCACAAAAAAAAGGCATTTCTCTAAAAAAACGTTTGATCTGATGAAACCAATGTTAAGACTAAAGCCAAAAGAGAAAACTTATCTAGACTTACTATTTGCATTAGCCACAGAAAGCAACCTAGAGCAGCAAAACGAAATTCAGGAGAAGGTCCACAGGCTCTCAAATGAACTTATAGATTACGACATTTCTCATGAACAGTATGCCATGCTATCAAACTCGTTAGCTTGGTTCCTTAAAATGGGAGCTTTAAATTTTACCCACAAAACTTCCGAACAGATTTTTGAACTTGTAACTAAGTCTTGTCCATTTCCGGTAACGCAGTCAGAGGTAAATCAAGCCTTGAATGTTCTTCACAAGATCAATGCGATCAGTAAAGAGGACGACCTATATATTTTTGATTTGGATAGCTTAAAAACCGAATGGGATTTCGATGACAAGAAAATCAAACAGTTTCATTACAATAATCTGAAACTTGCAATGCAGACGATCCCATGGCCTATTAATGAAAGATTTTTTTCAAATGTAACCATTCCTTGCAATCGTCGTATTTTAGAACTTGCTAAAAACGAGATCCGAGATTTATGTTTAAAATTACTAAATCTTAGCAATGGTCAAATTACAAGTGCAGAGGATTGTGAGCAATTGATATCTCTGCAGTTTGCGATGTTTCCATACTTCAAATTTGATGAGAAAATAAATAATGCCGGCCTCAACCAATCTCGGCCAAAGCCTTCCTAGCTTCGCTAGATGCCTTTTCATATAGCCGCAATACGTTTTTCCAATCAGATCGAATGCCACTGCGAGGGAAAACCCCTTTGTTATAGTCCAAAAAATCATAAACTTTAGTTTTGACTGCATTCCAACTATCTTTGCGAGCCTGAGTGGGACACTCGGTTATCTGATCTATCTGCTTTAAAGTCGAATGATGAAACATTGGCAGGAACTGAACCCGCATTAATACTATTGCGGCTACAAACCCGCATAAGCCAATTCCAGCAGAGGCACCGATCGCAGTCACTTCGTCCAAAGCACCGAAGTAGGCAGAACTCACGATAAAAAGCCATGAAGCTCCCGCGAGCAATATACTTATGGCCACAGAGTTCACGACATACTTTAGCTTATATAGAAACCTCTTTCGTGCGTATAGATGGATTGCCTCCAGGTAATGTGCCAAGCGAACTCCGTGCACTTCTATATAACTTGTTAAATGATCCAGGCGATACCGCGGGGCATCTAAAACCCGCTGCCTTAGCTCGTCTCGTTGATTTTTAAGCAGAGGCAAAAAGTCCTCTTTATTTTTAAGCCGCTGGTTGGTAGCGGGGACATTTTCTGAATAAGTAAGCTTAATCATCGGGATGTCCTTACGCCCGGTCATCTGAGATAAATTCCAACAAAGAGTGCCGTAGACACGCAGCAAGTCATTTAAATTGGCACATTCGTCAATGCGATTAAGTACAAAAACCACTCGATCCTCAAAAGTACTAGCTGGTAGAGTTTTTCTCAGGCTTTCGTAGGTCTCGCGGATGGTACCGGCTTTATGTGGGTCAAACAGAACCAAAGTTAAATCAGCAATCTGGGCTAAGTCGCCGATCACCTGCTGAAAGTCATAGCCACGATCGTTTTCAGAAACACTATCAAGCATTCCAGGGGTGTCAATGATGGCAAGTTGATCAAGCATAGGCGAGTTTACGCGCTTGAGCCTAAAGTGAGCTGCAAAACGATCGCCGTGTTTTTTCAGAATACTAAACGGATACTGCTCGTCATGCAGAAGCACTTTTCCATCACGTTCATCGACTAGTTTCACGGTAGATTTATTACCGTCAGAATCCGCGTTAGTGATAACGGTAAACGAGTCGTCAGTAGGTGCCTGACCGGTTGCTTGGATTTCGCTGCCCAAAAGCTCATTGATTAAGGTCGACTTACCGGAAGAATAATTGCCAATAACTAATACGATGGGCCGCCATTTGACAGATACCTCTAGCGGAACATCGCTGTAGTGGTACTTAATAGCGACGGGCGAAAGGTTTTTCTGCACTGCTTCAACGAGCTCATTTCTCAACGACTCGATATAGTTCTTTTTGTACATATCAGACTCCTGATTGCCAATTCCGGCGCCGGATCGTTTCATTTGTAGCTAGTTCCTTCTGTTGCTCGATAGTAGGTTTCATTAAATTCAGCTCTGCTATAACTTTTTCGATCGAGATTGCCGCCATAGCATTAGTGGGGTCTGATTGCCATAGGTCGCTTTGAATAGCTCGGTGTCGAGTGGTTAGGGGGCACCAAGATCTAGCTAGAGTATGACCATGCAGCTGCAAAGACGGACAGTCTGCCGCCACAGTTACATGACTCGGGCCATTTGAGTTACCTATAAAAAGGTCGTGGTTGGCAATCAAAGCCGCAAGCTCTCTAAAAGAGGTTCGCGGGGCTTTGTAGGTTTTCCGCTTGCAAAGTTTCATCACTTGATCAACTTCGAATTCCTCACTACCTGGACCCCAGATCCAAGTGACTTCCGCTAACCAATTATCAACGAGATAGTCAGCAATTGCAGCATAATTTTTTAGCGGCCAGCGCCGAATCTCGCGTCGATGAGTTGGGCTGATGACCACCCGCATCTTCTTTTCTTGAAAAGAGGAGTTATCTTGAAAGAATTGCTCTGTCACTTGCAGATCACTTTGATCCCAAGGAAGTGTAAGCTTGTGACGCTCCGCATGCGATTCATCGGTGCCAAAAAATTGATCGAGCACCTGCAATTTCTCCTCGACAATATACTCAGGTTTCGAGCTGCGCTCAAATGTTTGCGTATATGCCCAAGATCTTGAGGATCGGTAGCTCACGCGATCTTTTGCTCCAGAACATAAACTATGAATGGCACTTCTTGGATTATTCATAAAATCAAACACCGTATCAAAACGCTGGCGTAAAGAGCGCAAAAAACGTAACTCGCTCCAGAAACCTTCTTCACTATAGCAAATATGCTCGTCTAAGTACGGGTTTTGATCTAATACTAGTGCGCCCATCTTGTGGCTTAGAAAAGAAATATGCGCATTAGGATCGACGCGTCTGATATAGTTGATGCACGGCGTTGTGAGTAAAATATCGCCTAGTTGTCGCAATTGAATTAGAAGATATCTATGCTGAGAGCTCACCCTACCCTACTTCATAGTTTTAGAGGCAATCGTTGCAAGTTCTTCTGCACTGCGCCTTCCAGCTATTATACCCATCACAGCTTCAGAAATTTGCCAACAAACTATGTTCATATCATCAGATGCATAGGTTTGATAGATAAACCCACGTAAATTTCCAACTTCAGCGCGAGGAAGCTCCGACATATTGCCTTTGTAATTGAAATAGAATAGCCGCTCAGCAAACTTCTTACTCGAATATTGGGTTGCGACAATACGCGTTGAGTCATAGTCGATCACGGTGATGCCATCAATCAACCAGTCCCCACCCGGAGACCTAAGAAGCTTCGGTTCGTACCCTAGGCCACTGTATACATTGATAAAATCTGAGATCTCACCAAAGCTACGAGTCGGCAGATCTAGGCGCGCACCTGAGGTGTCCTCTTCCATAGCTAGCGCCTCGTAACTTAGCGATTCAAGGACATCAAACGGGGCTTTCTTAGCCGGAGTAAAATAATAAATAACCGACACAGCTAAGGCGACAATCAAAACAACGATCGACAATCGTCGCCTAAAGTCCCCTAATTCCTCCCAGCGGCCAATCTGCTCTATTTTTTGAACCTCACGAGTCCTGCGGATTTCAGCATCCTCGACTATATCATGAAGGCCGGCTAGTTGCTGCTCAACGAGGTAATAGGCCTGCCCTGCAAGCTGAAACTGGCCAATAGATTCTTTGATGGCTTCGTGCTCTTTTTTATGCTCGGTGTCAGTCAACAGTTGGTTGTAGCGCTCAGTGTCTTGGGCTGATAGCTGATCCGCGTAAAAGTCCTCCAAGCAACCGGCAATAAACTCCGAATCAGAAAGCTTTGATAAATCCTTCGCCATACTATCTCTCCTTACTTCCCGAAATTCTTTGGAAGCTGCTTGCGCGCGGCTGCTAACTCTCTTCTCACAAATAACTCATCCTGGCCTAGGACATAGCCCACTTGCTTAGCACTCAGGCCAACAACGTCTTTAGCCAAGACTACCGCTTTCTGCTCCGTGCTCAGCGCACCGAGATATTTAGCAAAGGGCGAGGAACCGGACTTTGATTTAGCTTTTTTTGCCACCAGCATTTCAAAGGAGATTTTAACAAGCTCGGCTCGAAGCGCCTCCGTCTCAGCGATATTTACTAACCGTTTAATCGTTTCAGCAGACTTTTTGTAGGTGAGTTTGACGGTTTCGTAGGCCTGTTTCTGATCGCCGCAGATGCCAAAGCAGAACCGGTATACTGCGTCCGCCTCCCCACAGACCTTATCTTCATAGAAAAATAACTCATCCTCACTCAGCTTA
>JANQHA010000555.1 GCA_028282865.1 Oligoflexales bacterium | reverse complement strand
TCATAATACTCCCACAGCATTCGCTGCGATTCGCGCTGATGGTTCGGTGATTAGTTGGGGATCTTCATCGGCCGGAGGTAACAGTAGCTCGGTTTCTTCAGATATCGATGGAACTATTGATGTAGTATCTATTTCTGGAAATAACAGTGCGTTTGCCGCATTGCGATCTGATGGTTCCGTGGTGACTTGGGGTAATAGCAGCTACGGTGGTGACAGCTCGAGTGTTTCTTCAAATCTAAACGGTGCTGTAGATGTTATATCTTTACATGCTTCTTATCAAGCGTTCGCGGCACTGCGAGCCGATGGTTCTGTTGTCACCTGGGGTGACAGTGGAGATGGAGCGGATAGTTCTGATATTAGCACCAACCTTAATATGGGTATTATAGGTATTGCCTCGTCGAGAGAGTCTTTCTGCGCTTACAATGAGTTAGGGGCCGCGATTAGCTGGGGAGTTGTATCTCCATTCGCTGCAGCAGTGCTTAACTGATATTGGACTAGCTCGAAACTGCTCGTATTATTACTACTTCCGGAGTTCTTTAAGACCATTAGTGTATTTATGCAAGCACTCCGGGATTGTTATGTTACCATCGGCCTGCTGATTCATCTCTAAAAGCGGTATCAACACTCTCGGCGACGCTATAGCCGTGTTGTTGAGGGTATGACAATATTGAGTTTTACCGTTTTTATCCTTATAGCGCATCATTAACCGTCTTGCTTGGTACTCATGAAATGTGGAGCAGCTATGAGTCTCCGAATATAGATTGCGAGACGGCATCCAAGTTTCAATGTCATGTTTGCGTAACTGCCCCATCCCTAAATCTCCAGTGCAGACATAAACGACCCGGTAGGGTAATCCGAGGTCTTGCATCAGCTCTTCGGCATTACTTAAGAGTTCATTATGAAGCTCCTCGGAAGAGTTGGCGTCAGCAGGCCCAATGATGACTTGTTCAATTTTCTGAAACTGATGAACCCGGTAAAGCCCGTGGGTATCTTTTCCGTAAGTTCCTGCTTCCCGCCGAAAGCATGAACTATGAGCCATGACTCGCTGAGGTAGTTGATCGACGTTGTGGATCTCATTGGCAAAATAACTAGTCAGCGATACTTCCGAGGTGCCCACTAATGCCAGATTGTCTTTTTCTATAAAATAAGCTTGGTCTCTGCCGGTGGGGAAGTACCCTGTCCCTTCCATACACGATTCGCTAACTAGCACGGGAATCGATAAAGGACTGTAGCCTTTTCCAATAAGTTTATCGTAGGTGTAGCGCATCACAGCTTGCTCTATAATGGCTCCCGCACCTTTGAGAATATAACTACGACTACCTGCTAACTTCACCCCGCCAGGTATATCGATGATATCGTGAATGGTTCCTAGTTCCACGTGGTCTTTAATTTTAAAGTCAAAGTTTGGAATGGTGCCCCAGGTTCTGATTTCAATATTGTCCTGATCGTCTTTGCCGATCGGCACATCTTCTCTCGCAGGCTGCGGAGTACAGAGCATGAGCTCCTTGAGCTCAGCTTCTAGTGGCCCGATGCTTGCGTCCAGCTTCTCCATATCTTGCTTAATGCCAAGAACCTGCTTTTTGATGGGCTCTCTTTCTTCGGCTGGGGCCTTACCTATTGTTTTAGACAAAGTGTTTCTTTTGTGCTGAAGCTCTTCGAGTTCTTGTTTCATCGGTTTGATCTTCGAATCAAGCTCTACCAATCGATCGATATCAATATTAATTCTTTTGTTTTTAGCACCTTGTTTAACGGCTTCAAGATTTTCGCGAATAAATTTTATGTCGAGCATTTTACACCTTTACAAACACCGATATCCTGTCTAGTAGTCATATCTGTCCATTATAGATATCATAATCTTATTATGAGGAAAGAGCTAATTAGGGTCCAATGAGTCATT
>JANQHA010000513.1 GCA_028282865.1 Oligoflexales bacterium | reverse complement strand
AAATTTTGATCGATAACTATTTAGAGGCTGGAGTTCGACAGCTAGATCAACTTGATCGAATCTGCGATCGTTATCCAATGAGCTTTCATAGCGTTAGTTTTAATATTGGCTCACCCGATGAAATCGACACTGAATTTCTCGGACGTGTTAAGCATTTTATTCAACGCTATAAACCCAGTGCGGTGTCAGACCACCTGTGCTGGACAGCGCTAAACCATAAACATCATCATGATTTACTACCGTTGTGCTATGATGAAGAGTCTTTATTTAAATGTGCTGCAAAGATTAAGCAGATTCAAGATCAATTAGATTATCAGATAGCTATTGAAAATGTTTCGGCATACTTGACCGTAGACCAATCTACTATGAATGAGTGGGACTTTATAAATGAGGTTGCTAGTGAGGCATCGTGCTCGATACTTCTAGATGTCAATAATATCTATGTCAGCTCCCGCAATTTTAATTTTGATCCAAAAACTTATGTCGAGGCGGTCGATCGTAATAAGGTCATTCAATATCACCTGGCTGGCTATGATGAGTACCCGGAATACTTGCTTGATTCTCATGGCAATCCGGTAACTGAACCGGTATGGGAGTTGTTTAGTCATGCGATCGATGTGATTGGGCCTAGGCCGACTCTAATCGAATGGGATAATGATATTCCAGATTTTACAGTTTTATGCGACGAGGCGAGAAAAGCCGATCAGTATCTGTTAGGAAAGGGGTAAATGGATAACTATCAAACAAAACTAAGTCGCTACATCTACAATTTAGAAACTGATGATAATATGTCAAATCTTTTCCGCGAGGGTTTGCCAGTTTCAGTCTCATCTGGGCTCGGGGTTTACCGGAAGAATTTGATATTTGGATTTCTCAATATTCTTAAAAAAGTTTTTCCTTTTACTGAAACCCTTTTAGATCCGGATAATTTTCGTTTTTTTGTCCGTGAGTATATTTATCAGCACCATTCCACCTCATCTGATTTGTCAGATTATGGTGATAAATTTCCTAGTTTTTTAGCTTCTCGTAATGAGCTGTCACATCTGCCGTGGTTAGAAGATTTAGCGTCATTTGAATGGAACTGGTCTCGACTCGGTTTGTATGACGCGGTTCAATCAGCAGATAGCGAGCACCTCCACCCAAGTGTTCTTCTTTTCAAATGTTCATATGATATTTTATCTTTTTGGAACTTGTTTGATAAAGGACAAGTAGTAGATGAGGCTTTGGAACCGGTAGAGGAAGATCAGTATCTTATTATGTCGCAATCTGGCGATCAAGATTGCATCAACCCGGTCGACAAAGAGCTATACGACTTTATGCTAGCGGTTCAGAAAGCAGGCAAAGTTGACGTGAGTCTTTTGCCAGAGCATCTGAGTTTTAAATATGAAGCTATGATCTATGAACTACGCCAACGCGGCTGGCTCACCGCTCGTGTTTGATATTTCATATCCAGCGAAGCTTAGGCAGCTCCAAAAGATTCCCGACGCAGCTTGCGCTGCTGGGAATGACCGAAGACTTAATTTTTTTTGCACTGTCTTCGTCGTATTTTTTCCTGCGGCGTTACCAAAGACTTATTTTTTTTGTGCTGTCTTCATCGTATTTTATCTTGCGGCCTTGCCTAATATTATTGCAATCAAAATGGCGCGGTACACAAATGACGATGCTTAGTTTCATTTGTATACTCCCTATTTTGTGCGAGTACCTATTCTCAACGCTTTGAGCGTGTTTTCTTATTGGAACAGTGTTTGCAGTACCGTTCTTAGAAAAATTCTAAAAACACTCGCACAGGAGGAGAGAAGATGATTCGTTTAGGGAAGATTGGTTTAAGCTTAGCAATGATGTTTGGTTCCACTTATGGTCTAGGTCAATGGGGCGGGCAATCATCTGAAAGCTATCAGATTCCGATGCGTGGTCAAGCCTTTCAAGGGCAGAACACGATTCGGCTAAAACAGCTACTGAAACGGCAGAACCCAGGTCTAAATCTACAGGATGCAAATCTGCAGCAAGTAGTTTTATTAGCTAAAAGTCGTCGTGGAAACGGTAAAGCCAAGCTAAGTGTTGGTGGTAACCTAAGTTACGCTAAGACTATTCCAGGAAATCCGAGCAATTTTCAAGGCAACCGCCAATGGTCTTATTCTCGCATTCAGTTTTCTAGCCCAGGTCGTAATGACGTAGGAGCATGGCAGATCAAGCTTAACGGTAACATCAAAGTTAAGCGCATTGTAGTTAAGGTAAAGAGTCATA
>JANQHA010000109.1 GCA_028282865.1 Oligoflexales bacterium | reverse complement strand
TAATCATAAGAAAGGAATTAGTAGTGTTCAATTAGCTATTGATCTAGGTATTACTCAAAAAACTGCATGGTTTGTATTACATAGGATTAGGGAGATGTTAAAAGAAAAAGAACCAGCAATGTTAGGTGAAGATAATATGGTAGAGGTAGACGAAGCTTATATAGGTGGTCGAGAAAAGAATAAACATTATAGTAAAAAGAGATCGATTACTAATGCTGATACTAGAAATGATGATAAGCCTTATGTAGATAAGAAAGCAGTAGTTGGAATTATTGAACGTTCTGGAAAAGTAGTTCTTAAACATGTACCTAATGCTACCAAAGAGAATATGGTTTCGTTTATAGAAAAGCATGTGCCTGAAGTAGCAAAAGTTTATACCGATGAAAGTAGAGTTTACTCTAAGCTTAGCAAGAACTATACTCATGATACTGTAAAACATGCTCTTTCTGTATATGTTGCTGGAGATGTTCACACTAATACCATAGAGAACTTCTGGAGTGTACTTAAACGAGGACTTTATGGAATCTATCATCAAGTCAGTGATAAGCACTTAGAAAGATATCTCGATGAATTTGCAGCCAGGTTTAATACCAGAGGTGTTGGTGAGACTGTAAGGTTCGAGAACTTTTTGAAAGAAAGTGAAAGCCCTTTACCTTATAAGGTATTAACAGCTAATTGAGTATGTCCATTCTTGAGATCCCGGTTTTAATCGTAGTAGTGATTATCGGGATTTTAGGAATGGACTACTTAGGAAAGAATCGCTATAGGTGGTAACTTCGGTCCATGTCAAAGGATAAGGATAAAAAGAAAGATCAGGACAAGTCTCTAAAAGTTCACGGTTCGCTCGATCAAGTTCTTAGGGCTTCTGTTAAGCCAAATAAACAGAAAAAAGATAAGTAGTCAGTTTTGGCCGTATGTAAGGAGCCTCGTTGTAAATGATCGAGGATATTAGCAGCTACAAACGCTCTTTGATTCAAAAGCTCAGTTCTAAAAATATCAGGTGGTTTTTTCCCCTGGTTCTGAGTGTTTAAGTATTCAAAAAAAAGAAAGTAAGTCAGCTTTCAGAAATCATATTTTATCTTCTTGTCCCTCTTTGTATATAGATGCCGAAAAACCTCTTTGAGAAGGAGAAGCAGCTCATTCATAAGCAGATGGGTGAAAAGCTCATTGCCATTGAACATGTAGGCAGCACTTCTATCACTGGCATCAAAGCCAAAGCCTACATCGACATCTCCATCGAAATTCCGGAAGAAATCTTATTTGACGAAGAATTGATTCGGGCCTTAGCAAGCTTGAACTACCACTATTTCCGACAAGCTGGCAAAGCTGCTGACTACATGGTCTTTGTCAAAGGATACGACCTGAATGGCGAAAATGAGCAAATCTTTCATATCCACATGTGCCCTCCCGAGCACAAAATGCTTGATCAGATCCTTTTTCGCGACTACCTAATTGCCAATCCTGAATGGGCCAGGGAATATGAGCTATTGAAAACGGATTTGGCGACCCAAAATAAAAATGACAGAAGCGGCTACAGAATGGCCAAGGACGATTTTGTTGAGGAGACTATGAATAGGGTTAAGGAGGAAAAAAGGTGGGGCCAACTCAAAAGTTAGACATAGCACCAAAGTGAGTCCAAGTTTTTGTAGTTAATAAATACCAATCAAGACAACGGTTTATAATGGCATACTTATAAAAACATGGGCTATCAAGTCATTTCCAGCACTTTTTTAGAAAGTCCTCTCGAACGATAGTGAGAGATCTTTTCACTCCCTGTGGTAATGAACAAAGTCTTGTTCTTGTGATTCATGAAAGGGTTTATCCCGTTGGTCGAAACGACCAGATAACTTGGTCTTGGTTATCACGATCACAGTTTCTATTAAAACGGAATTGGTGGCAATACAGAGTGAAGCGAAGTTTGTCTGCAGACTAGAAGGCAATCTCCCTTCCCAGACAGGGAGATTGCCGCACTACGCTGGCAATGATGACAAACTTTTGAGGCGCCTTCTACTCAACGCAGTGAACGCGCCTTTACTTCCTCCAGTAACATTTCAGTACCCGTTTCGGCATGCCGGATGTGGATGAAGCTGCCATGGGCCTTGGTCGCCAACCTGCGCAGGTTGGTCAGCGCCTGGGAGTCAGTGCCTAAGCCTACCACCGAAAGCAGGATGCTGCGGTTGGCCTCTATCCGCTGGCGGTCCTCTATCGATAGGCTGAACTGCCCATCAGTAACCAAAATGATTTCGTTGTTGCCGTCATCGATGTAATTCTTGGTCGTATAGTCATAAGCCTTTTGCAAACCCCGGTGGGCCTTGGTGGTGCCGTCCGCTACGAAGCTATCAATCAGGCTGAAAAGGCTGTCTTTCTGGGTTACCTTCTGGGTTGTAAAATCAATTCTAGCCGAATCAGCAAAGCTGATCAATGTGAGCCGGTCGATGCTGCGCAGTTCACCGATAAGCCGCTTCAAAGACAGTTTGAGTAAAGGCAGCTTGTCCAATTGCTGCATGGAACCCGAACGGTCAACCAGAAACACCAGGTTATTGGGTTTGTACTCCTCCACGGTCAGTTCGGTCACCTCCACAGGGTCTGGATGGGATGCCTCTTCAAGGCCCTCAAGCCGGAGCGGGGGTGAAGCGGCCGGGGAGTTTTGTACAGAATCTGCCTTAAGGCGGAAAATATCGCCCGATCCATAGCTGTGTTTGTACGAGACGAAATAGGAGAAATCCCTCAAAGGTGAGATGCCATAATAGATCTCAGAAAAGTTACTGTTCACGCGAAAACCGAGGTTTTCGGGCTCAGACCAGCGCACCCAGGAGTCATCAAGGCGTTGGGAGTAGTAGATGTCTGTTTCTCCGTAGCCACCGGGCCGGTTGCTGGCAAAATACATCATGGTGCCGTCAGCGTCCAGAAAGGGCGTGGTTTCGTCAAATTCAGAATTGACAGAGGCAGGCAGGCGTACAGGTGCCCGCCAACGCAGTGCCGTCCAGGTGGCTTGTGGGTTTTCAGCTCGACATACGTACAGGTTCTTCCGTTGGTCTTCCGCATAGCTCAGCAGCAGTGTTTTGGTAGGACGGTGTAAAAACGCGTTGACAAATTGCCCCCTAGCTTGCCTTTGCAGCTCCGGAATATTGAGCGGTATGAATTGACCTAGGCTGGGCCTGTACCAGGACAGTCCTGTCGATTGCACCCAAGCACCCCCCTCCTGCTCAAACCAGCCGTTTACGAGCAGCAAGTCGATTTCTGCCTGGGCAAACACGTACTTACTGCCAGCGGTGGTCGGGTTCAGCCCCTTGGCTTTCTGCTTGGGTTGCCAGTTGCCTGCCTGGTCAAGTTGGCTAAACCAAACTTCGTAATGGCCATTTGTCGCGTTTTCGCTGAAATAAAGCGTCTGCCCATCCAGCGAGAGCACCGGTAAAATCTGGTCTTCCACCGTGTTGATTGCGGGTCCCAGGTTTTCCTTAATGGCGGTGGTCTGGGCCAGCACAGGCAAAGCACCCAGCCAAAGCAAGCCTGGCAACAGCTTGCCTACCCAAGTCCCGCAAAGGCGTGACAACGACTTCATGGCCAATCGAGGGTTAATAAGTGGTAATGTGAATGATTTGCTCACCTTGCTTGAACATTTTACCATTCTGCCGCACAAAGCGATCCTGCATCACGCTGTTGGTGAGCAGGTTGTCCATATAGCGTTTCACTGCCTCATCGGTCATGTTGATGGGCATTCCGAAGGTGAGTGCTTCATCTATGTAGGCGAAGATGAGGTTGTTGTACTCGCGATAAAACAGGTCGGGTGAAGCAAAAATGTCGCAGCCCATCACCACGCCACCTGTGAC
>JANQHA010000350.1 GCA_028282865.1 Oligoflexales bacterium | reverse complement strand
GATCACTGGGTTATAAGTATTAACGTTCTCAACAAATACCTCAAAGCCCAAACCTTTTACTACTGGGCTCATATCGAGCTTGATGCTTGGCGTGTACATAACTTCGTATGTAACTGCTTTCTTATCTTCGGCAACCGCACTGGTCTCACCTGATGAGTCGGTGTTAACTGTCAAGCCAAGCCCTCTAGCTTCGTCTTCGGTCACATCTGTGCTAACAGTTCCGTCTTCTTTACGAGAGTTGAATTGAATCTCAGCATCGACCGTAAAAGAAGTCGAAAGCATCGCAATCCCAATATCAAGGGCTGGATGCTTAAGGGATGGGCGAAGGCCCAAGTCACCACGAGTTCCTGGTGCCGTTTGTGGTCCGTGGAGGTCGAGGTTAGGAGTTAAAGAGAAGTAATCAGAATCAAACGCATTAAACTCTGAGAGTAAACGCGGACGACGCTGCAATGCTTGGTTAGTTCGGTCTGACTGGATATAAGCACCTAACGTCAAGGTATTCGAGAGTCTGTCGCTAAAAGCATTAAATACGAAGTTACCCCGAACTTGAGTGGTAACCATTTCGCCAGCGATTTTATCTTTATCAGTGCTGCTAATCTTGGCGTCCCAATAGTTACGAAGCTGAACATTTCCAGTTTCGCTAGAAATCACATCAAGGATGCCACTAGATTTCTTTGCTGAACTTACGTCTTGGCCATATGCCGACGTCGATAATGCTAATGCGGTTAAAAAACTTACTACGGTCCTGTTGAGCATGACGCTTTCTCCAAATTAAAATTTAACCCAAAAATTCTTTGAATTTATTAAAACAAAGTTACGTGACAGCGATGTTTTATGGCTTAATCTATGATATGTCAATAGGTTATTATAAAGTTTTTATTAAAATACGTCATAATAGCGGATACTAATCTTAATATATTATAATTATTGGAGTAGTTCGTCACCAACTCCACGGTCGAGTCTACGGTCCATCTCCCATTTTGGCTCCCAACTAAAAGCTGATCGGGCCTCAGACACCTGCCTTTGGGTAAAACCGTTGGCACGCAGCTCTTCCGCACACTCTTGCAATTTACGCCTAGCATCGTTTAGATCCTCGACTTTGCCAAAGATTTCCTTCCATTTTTTAGCGCCAGGCCACCCCTTGAGGTACCAGAGTAAGTGCTTTCGCATACAAACTGCTCCCCGACCTTGCGAGCCATACTCTTCTTGCTGCCAAACCAAGTGTTGGTCAATTCCAGACAACCACTCATCTAAGGAAACGCTGGAAGTACCATGCTTAAGCTCTCTAAAGACCCACGGGTTTCCCAGAGCTCCCCGGCTAACCATCACTCCGTCTACCCCGGTCTTTTCTTTCATCGACGCTGCATCGCCCCGATGAAATATATTACCGTTACCTATGACCGGAATCGTGACACTACGTTTTATCCGGGTCATCATCGTTAAATCTACTGGCACCGAATAATCATCACTGCGGGTGCGACCATGAACAGTCAACCAATCGGCCCCGCCTTTTTCGATGGCTTCAACAACTTCAAGCGCATTAATCGATTGCCGGTCCCAGCCTATGCGAATCTTTGCCGAAAGCGGTTTATCCGTTTGCTCGCGGCACTGTTTGACAGTTTGATACACGCGCGCGGGCTCTTTTAAGATTGCGCTGCCGCTACCCGATTTGACGACCTTCTGTACTGGGCAACCCATGTTGATATCGATGGTGTCAAAATCCATTTTATCTAAGATCCCGACTGCTGTGGCGGTCTCGTCTGCAGATCCACCAGTAACCTGCACTCCGAGCACTGATTCCGATTCGTGGCGTTTAGCCATTTGGTAAGTCCGCCGGC
>JANQHA010000302.1 GCA_028282865.1 Oligoflexales bacterium | reverse complement strand
TAGCCCGATAAGGTGCCCAGAGCCGATATTGGACGCAAATATCGATGCTCCGACTAAGAACCAGCCTAGGTTTTTCCCGGCTAGAAAATAGTCATCCGATTTCTCAAATTTTCCTCGGTTAGTGACCTTTATCGATAAGGTGAAGATGAATGCGAAATATAGCAAGATAACGACTATATCTATCAGGCTTAAGCTTAGTGTGTTTTCCATAGGGCTCTCATGGTATACAGAATAACTCTCTTGATTTTGAACGAATTCTCTTTTAAACTCGATCACCATTAAAATCAAACAAGAAGTAGAGAATTTATGAAGAAAACAATCTTTTCGATTATTGTTGTGGCTTTTTTGCCGCAATCTTTTGCTCGGCAGCGGGATTCATGGGAAAACCGCCAGTATCAGTCCTCATATGAGAAGTTACGACAGAATATATCTCGCTCTGACACCCCGCGCGGATTTGTCGTAGCCTCTCCGTCAAAGTCTGATCCAAATTATTACTTTCATTGGGTTCGTGACGCGGCTCTAGTAATGTCGGCTTTACAGCAGACCTTACCCTTCGATCAGCAGAAACCACTCTTTCGTGATTATATCGATCTAGTTAATAATCACCAGCAGGTATGGAAGATCACTGGTCAAGGAGAGCCAAAATTTAATCCGGATGGTAGCAGCTATAGTTTACCTTGGGGTAGGCCTCAGAATGACGGCCCTGCGCTTCGGGTGATCGCTTTGACTCGCCATGCCCTCAGACTTATTGAGAACGGAGGCATTGACTATGTTAAGTCCCGTCTTTACGGTGGCAAAATCCCAGCTAACACGGTTATCAAGCGGGACTTAGAATACGTTTCTCATAACTGGACTAAGCATGACTTTGATCTCTGGGAAGAGGTTAAGGGTCATCATTTTTACACTCGCTACGTTCAACGGACAGCTTTAGTTCTTGGTGCACAGTTAGCAGATCGTTTAGGTGATCATGGTGCCGCTAAATGGTATCGTAAACAGGCGGTAGAATTAAACCAGGCTCTTGAAAAGCATTGGTCAGCAGAGAAAAATTATATCCTGACAACTCGCAACCGGGTAGGTGGCTTGCCTTATAAGCATACTAACTTAGATGCATCGGTTATTCTGGCAGTTAATCATGCTTCGCTGCCAGGCTTAAGTTTTTCGGCAACCGATGAGCGAGTGATAGCAACTGCTTGGAAATTAATTGCCGCGTTTAAAGACATCTACCCTATCAATAATCGGTTTGATGGGACCGGTATTGGTCGTTATCCTGAAGATCGTTATTTTGGTGGAAACCCTTGGTTCTTATTAACAGCAGGCTTTGCTGAGTACTTTTATAAGTTAGCTGAAAGCTATCAGAAAGATCACCGACTAACTGTATCTGATACTAGTAAAAAGTTTTTCAATAAGTTTTTAGGCCTTCAATTTAGTCATGGAGTTATCTCCGATGATTTGAGCGTTACTGAAGTTATTTCAAGGCTTAAAAAACATGGCGATCAATTTCTCAATCGTATTAAAAGGCATGCTGGCCAAGATGGTCGCTTAGATGAGCAGTTTGATAAATACAATGGATTTATGAAAAGTGCGAGAGATCTTACCTGGAGTTATGCATCTTTTTTGACTGCGATTAATGCGAAACGAAGGTTGTGAGTTTGAGTTAATTTACAACTCATTAAGAATCGAAAATGCCCAGGGTCTAAAGCCTATAAACAAGCCATAGTCCTTCGATTTTGACGAGATCTGGGATTCAAACTCGTTGATACGTTCGACCTCTTGGCTGATCTCCTTGAGCTTATTAGCTACAAATGTCGCTGATTTTTCTGAAAGCTGAATCGAGTGAAATGATGATATCTCACCCCGCTCTTTAAAGGGGGATTCTAAGAATTCTTGGCGCGCAAGTTCTGAGTATTTTTTTTGTAATGGCCCGTTGACCCGCCACCGTACCTTCTTTGATACCAATATTTTAACTTTGCCCTTTGGGTGTCTTTCGATCAGCTTTAGTCCCTCTAAATCCTTTTGATATCTAGATAAAGATCTTTTTGAGACATTGAATGCCTTTTCGATCTTTGCGGCACTACCTACTCTTAACAACAGGTCAAAATAGGCTAGATGTCTGGGATGGTCAGCGAAAAAATCTTCCTGTTCCATTGTATATTCATAACCAAGATCGGCTTTTTGACTGTCATGAATCATAGCAAGCTCGGTGATTGAAAGGTCAGCGATATTGCAGATTTTCTCAAGCCTATCAAGTGTGAAGGTTTTCGCGGAAAAGATCCGTTTCACACTAGCTTCGCTGATATCTAAGCTGTCGGCTAATTGCTCATAGGTGATACCTTTGGCTTTTAGCACATGCTTTAGCGTCTCGATGATTGCATCAACTTCTTTCATGATTCAAAACCCATAGTATCGAAAAACAATACTCATAATAATAGTATTGATATCTATCAGGATGCAGATAAATTAGCAACTGCATTGTTAACGATTTCTATTTTAAGGAGGAAGAGATGAAAAATTTGTTTTTAGGAGTAACGGTTCAGTTTTTGTTTGCGTTTACTGCTAATGGTCAGGGGCTACCCGATAAGTGCGACGCTTATTGGGAAGCACGCAAAGCTGGAACGGATTGGTCGTATCGAGAGCCACTTTCGACTTACGATAGTCGGTGTTCTTCAAATGTTGTTGTAGCTAAAGATCAGAACAAGTGCGGGGTTCTCATTGGCAAAGATCGATCCTCGATTATTCATGGGATTCCTCCAATGACTGCTGATGGAAGGATGAATTATCGATACAGTAGCAACATCGCTATAAGTTGGTTTGATTGTGATGTAAATGGCAACGATTATTCTTTTGGCGATTATGTGCCTGGAGAAGTGACCGTATTTTGCTGGAAGACCTGTCAAGGATGTGCGACTGGACCAAGGGATAATTGTTCGATTAATTTTATGCCGAAAGCTTATCTATAAAGAGCACATGGTTGGTACTTACTCACGGATTCAGTAAGAAATCAGCAAAAATCTCAAAGAGAGATCGAACGCGCTGAGCTTTATAAACGAGATTTTGAAATGAATGAGAAAGACTCTTATAGCAGGTAAGAAGATAAAAACTGGATGGGTGGCAAAGAAATTAGCCGATATGAGAACGCTGAGTACGACCGGTATGAGTTGCAAACGCTTCGCAAAATTGCTGAAGCCTGTGGAGCTAAGGTCAAAGTTGTATTTGAGGAAAAGAATAAAGTAGCTTAAAATTTTAAATACAATGGATTTATGAAAAGTGCGAGAGATCTTACCTGGAGTTATGTATTTTTTTGACTGCGATTAATGCTAAAAAGAGTTTGTAGTTAGGCTTAAGAAATAACCGCTTTAATTCAGCTTGGCGTTTTAGAGCTTTGACTACAACGGAGGACTACGTTATGCCGTATCCAGCGGAATACCAGAGAGCTACAGATGATTTTGAGAGTTTTATGTGCGCTGTGCGAGATGAAGCTGATTTTGGCAGCTCACACCAAGCATATACCATGACCCAAGGTGTTTTTCAGACCTTTCGGCGACGACTAAGCACAAAGGATGCTATAAGGTTTGCTAATATTCTTCCTGCTGGTATTAGATCGCTTTTTCTTGCTGACTGGGAGCCAGGCGAACAGCAGCTACCATTCTCAGAACTTGAAAAGATGAATGCTGAGGTCGCTCTATTACGTCCAGAGCATAACTTCTCCAGAAAAAATGCGATACAGATCGTTGCAAAAGTATTGAGCTCGCAGGTCGATTGCCAAAGATTGAAAGAGGCTCTAAGTCTGCTACCACCAGAAGCGGCAAGTTTTTGGGCTAGCCCTAAGTAACGGCCTTTCATTACCGAGCAGAGAAATTACTCTGTAAGCGCTTAGTTAGTTTGATTTGAGTGGCTTTAGCGAAAATCTAGTGTTGCCTTAATATATTGTATTTATTTGTTTTTTTGTTCTTTGCTGCGACACTACCGTTACCTCCATCTATGACAATCCTGCATCAATTCTAAAACCTGGGAAATCTAGTTGAATGCAATCATCGATTGAGGTATTACTCGCCAGCTTATTAAATCTTATATAGGACGGTTTCTACCAGATTCTTGCGATTATTGATAAATTTATACGTGAGTTACAAAAATGCGTTTTTTATCGATTTTAGTCTTATGTTTCTTTGCCCAAGGCTCGGACACAAACAAAACTTCACTTAATACATGTGAGCTGCAGTTTAATGGAAAGAACAACCAGTTTGTTTCCCTTAGACCTACATTAAAGTATGCAGAGGTTGTTTCTTTTTTAGAGTCGCAGAACCCAGAAGATAGGAAATATTTTCGTTTTTTTATTCTCGGTGGTGATGGTCTACTGAGAGATAAAATGCACGAGCATTATTTAGCTTTAGTCAAAATGCTTAATAGCTTGAGCTGGAATGCTGACCTTGTTTCTCCGACTGAGGTGGGCAAAGACAGAACGGTTTTTGCTATCGATATGCGACTACTCAACAATAACAGCCTAGGACAGGTCCATTGGACACCGAAGAATTGGAATGATTCCCTTGGTAAATACCCTTACAGGCCACGTCAAAAAGAGGTGGTGCAATGGGGAGATAGCCAGCCCATTTCTAGAGCTTACAGAAGAATCCAAGACCTAAGTGAAGCGGAGGTCCCGGTCGTGAGAGTCGATTGGTTTGTGGCGGTTTTTTCGGTACCCCCTTTTTACAATAAATTTTTAGGACTCAAAAGAGGGCCTAAACAATTTGAACGGTTCCTTCTTGATTTGAAGGCAAAGTTCGACGGAGAGCAAGCTGGGCATCTTAATCGAGTTGCTCGTATTGGGGTCTTAGAATCCGGGCCATCACCCGTAAATGATAACAGAATTATCCAACGTTACCCCATTGGGGCTTACACAGGTAGTGACGGTCAGGAGCCGGGTTTCTGGAGTACCTTCGATTTTGACAGCTCGAATGCGCAAGGAGAAACAGATATCGTCATGGCTCCGATCTCGAGCCGCGGAGCAGGGGACCCTCATTGGAACGCACCAGTAGAATTTAAACACAATGGCGGTGAACACATTTTTACATTGCCTAACGGCTTGTTAGCCTTTGCGATAGTCAAAAGTGATAATAACTCTTTCGTGGAGTTCGCACCTACCTCACTCGTTGTTGATATGACACGGACTGCAACCCAGACGTATTTACTGAGTAAGAACCAGTCGAGCTTGTCGCAGGGCGATAGTGCTGTGATAAACGGCTTTTCATGTATGGGGTGCCATCGATCAGGTCTCATTGAAGTTAGGGATGAGCTTATTCAATATTTTGATATTAATAATACATTGCAAAAATATCAGTTTCCTGGTGAGCGACGAAAAGTTGAAAACTATGTGAAAAGGATATACGACGACGACAAAGTCAGTAACTCTTTCATTCAAGATAATGCTCGTTATCACCAAGCTCTAGCAAATATCGGAATAAAAAGACCCGCATCAGACCCCGTATCAGCCGTAGTTCGACGTTATAACCAACCCTTAAGCCTTAGCGAGTTAGCTTTAGAATTTTACCTTCAACCTAGAACTTTGAGAAAACGTATTCAAAGAGCATATGGAAACCGCATTGATGACAGTCTGTATTACTTTAACGCTGCAAGAGGAAGGCCTAATATTGAGCGTAGCGACATCCAAGACAACTTCGAAAACTGGCTGTTCGAGCTATACAACTTACGAAAATAAACCATGTCCCCAGAGTATAACTTGATGCTGTGGTGTCATTGAAAGAGATGAAACGGTTCTGGATTGGTGGAGGTGACGCCGCAATAGAGAACCACGGACCATCTTGGTTTTTTGGCTAGAATGGTACTTGTTTAGCAGAAAGGCTAATGTTCCTAACGAATCTTCTTTGATATGCTTTTCCGCTGGGAGGTCATCAATGAATCAAACAGAGTACAAAAAAATGTGTCAACGATCGAATGTAATTTCTCGTGTTTTATTGGAAGAAACAATACGTGTGATTAGAAAATGCGATACAGATATAGAAAAAAAGTTGCAGGCCATATTGAACTCAGCTCCCATCCCAACACCTCTACATCATCAAGGGCATCGCCAGGACGATCACTTTGAAATTGATCTATCTGATGAAGAAAAACAAGCTGTTACCGGATTCCTTTTTGACGTAGAGGCGAGTGCCGTAAGTGATAATGGCGAAACAACCCTTCAAGCAAGCAGGTTTTCTGTTTTGGTTGATATTTGGAATGCGATGTGACAAGCTAGCTGCTTTGTAATCCAACCATTCGGGATACTTTTTTTTTAAGATATGCTGACCATTATTTTATTATAATCTTGATGTCTTCAAATTGAAGATATCAAGATTATAATCATCTAATATTACCGGCTTAATCGTTATTCCGACCGAATCCAATCAGCCTTTTTCCGGTAGTATCTGTGCTTAATAGCAATCGAATCGTTCGTAGAATTGATTGAATCTGCTTGTCATGAGATGCATAATTTTCTTCGAGCTCATTTAGCTTCTTAAGAAGGCCCGGATCATTTATGAGCATTTTTCGATATCTCACAAATGCTCGCATGATTTCAATGTTCATTCGAATTGCCCGTTTACTATTCAATACGCTGGAGAGCATTGCTATGCCTTGCTCAGTAAAAGCATTTGGCGGCTTTCGGCGACCACCCCAAGTTTTTTCGGAGTCCGAATCTCTTATTTCGTGAAATTCATATAAAGAAAGCTTAAACATGAAGTCTTTTGGAAATCGATCTATGTTGCGTTGAACCGCTTGTAGTAATATTTTCAGATCTACTTCATATAGATCAGCTAGGTGATAATCTAATATGACTTTTTGTCCTCTGATTTCAATAATTCGATTTTCAATTAGCTTAATAGACATTTATTTTCTACCACCGTTTAGTAGAAGCCAGTCAATCATATTCCGGAAGCTGTGGGAAGTGACTTGCATAAATGTCACTACCGGACATCGCAAGCACCTTATATGAATGATTTAAAGAAAGAGAAGTTAGAAAGAACGTATGAAGTTCATAGCAAGAGTTTTTGATGATATTGGCACTTAGCCAAAGAATTTCAAATGAGTATTGTGCTGTCTTATTATATAAAAGGTCGGAGTAATTGACATAAGAATTATCTCCAAAATAGCAACATTCATTTTATTCTCGACATGGATATTGATATCTTATCGTGCCCACGGCGAAGACCTTTGTCCTGTACTTAATTCGATGCTGAGGAAACAGCAGTTTTTCGATCAAAAAAATCCAGAAATTGAGAATAAAGAAACGGCGTGCGGGCACAAATTGCCGCTCGAATACATGGTCACGAAATTTCCGGCCAAAGAGAGGGTGCAGAATCAATAAACAAATTAAATACAATTCGAGAATCGGAAGGCTCTACAATTGCTCATGTCGTTGATATGTTACATCAGTCTATCTCTGAAGAAGTTCCCGGTAGAAATTACAAAATTGAAGTTAAGCAGTTAGATTTTTCCGAGCTTGAAAATTCTTCCTTGAACGGCAAATCTACGATTAACTTTAGATTTACATCGGACCGATATTCAGATCAGTACTCTGCTTATCTTAGGGCTGATGGAATATTTGCAGTTGAAGTTGTATCGGTTACTATTCATTAATTCAAAACTAGTTTTGATCAAGGTACCCTTAAAGGAATTGTGTACATAATGTATATGTTCTATAATAGTGTAATCTTATAATCTGATGCAAATTCGATTTCTTTAGTTTGGGGGTAATTAGTTGAATTACAGAACTTTAACCATTTTTACTCTGGGATTGGTAGTTGTCATAGTAGCATTGTCTTGCAAAATTCGCTTCGAGGAGAGTTCCGTTAAGGCAACTCCCACATCATATTCGAGTTTTAAAAAAGTCGGGATTCTATACGATATCAAGGACGACGAGTGGCGATTTGGCTGGTTCGACGATCGGGGAGACGTCAATTTTTTTGGTGGGTTTTATCCTGGGCCTCAGACATTTGTGCCTATGGATTACGATGTGATGGTTAAACTGGACCAGTTGTTGTCGTCGGCAAAGGCTAGCCCAGGATTTTATCTCAAGCAATATTACTTCACCTGTGAAAAGGGAGTTTACAAGAAAACAAATCTCGTAGAAAACGGGGCAGGTACGGTCCGATTTTACGGAATGTATTTTTTGAACGATTGCAAGGAAGGAAAATGGATTCCAGAAAAAAACTAACGCTGGTCTATTCGTAAATGCAGAAAGTATTGGCACTTTTATAATACAGACAAATAGGTGATC
>JANQHA010000273.1 GCA_028282865.1 Oligoflexales bacterium | reverse complement strand
AAATCTCAAGTAGTTTTGATTGCGGTCAAACATTTTGGGTCGGTGACAACTTAGGCAAGGACGTCCGCCTTGGCAAAGCTGTCGGTGTTTGTAGTGTCTGGGCAAAATATGGATCCGTAATAGATAGTAATCTAATGGAGCAGCTTAAAGCGTTTAGTCCGCCCGAGAACTTACAAAAAAATGTCTCGTTAGATCCGAATGATAAGTCGTCTCCGAAGCCCGATTTCACCCTGGATACATTTTCGGAAATACTGCAAATTTTATCCTAGATACTTTTCTTTCAGCCTGGTTTCAGCGAAGCAATTGTCAATAAATTTATTGGATCTTTAACCTTCCTTTACATTGTCACTTTAACCTCTTTATTGAAGTTATTCTTTCATGGAGGTTGATTATGAATAGCTCTCTGGCAACCCAGATTTCCGATCTAGGTAGTTTTGCTAATTGCACGCCTGATAAACGAAGCCCTAAAAAACCCTATAACCCGTATATTCCAATGAATTTTTCTCGAAAGAACTTGGTCGTGAAAACTGTTGAAGGACAGCAAGAGTTTTTCGATGCATTGAAATTGCGCTACCGTGTCTTTTATGAAGAGAAGGTGGGGGCAGTAGCTGGTGGTATTGACCGTGACCTCTATGATGAGGTAAGCGATTTGCTGATTATTAAAGACCTGGAGCATCATAGGGTAGTCGGAACCTACCGGCTGATTTCAGACACTCACTCATCGAAGTTTTATTCCGAATCAGAATTTAGAGTCGATGATTTTCTAGGTAGCCCAGGCCGAAAGTTGGAGCTCGGACGAGCTTGTATCGATAATCAGTATAGAAATGGTGCAGTGATTCATCTGCTTTGGCGGGGCATATCAGAGTATGCGGTTCATAGCGACTCACAGTACTTATTTGGGTGCAGCAGTATTTTTACTCAAGATGAGTCGGTAGTAGCAAATATATATCGTTACCTTGCTTCAATGAATATGTGGTCAGATGAGTATGGTATTAGGCCTCACGAGAAGTATCAAATGAAAGATGAGATCGATCTTAAATCTTTCGGTGCGTTAACAGGTGATGAAATCGCCGAAACTAAAGCACAAATACCCACTTTGATGAAATCGTATCTGAAGGCTGGAGCTAAGATATACGGACAACCCGCTTATGACCCTGAATTTAAATGCTATGACCTTTTTACCGTGCTGGATTTATCTAAGCTAACTGATAGTTACCGGAAAAAATATCGATAGGCTGTGATGATGGTTTTATTTGTTACAAGAGTGGTTTTAACTATAAGCATTCTTATCGGTTTTTTTATTAGCATGGTCGCTTTATGGCTTGTCATAATAAACTCCCGTCTTCGTAGCAGAGTGATTGCATGGGTAGCGAGCCAATTTTGCCGATGCTGCCTATTTCTTATTGGTGTTAAAGTTTCTGTTACGGGTGAAAAGTATTACAAACACAGGCCGTATTTTATCGTTGCTAACCACCTTTCCTATCTTGATGCCCTGTTTATCTCATCAACTATCCCATCGTTATTTGTAACATCAGTAGAGATCGGCTCAGACGGCTTTCTGGGATGGTTGTGTAGGTTAGGTCGCTGTATCTTAGTCGAGCGCCGGAGTATATGGAACCTAAAGTCAGAGGTCGCAGAAATCCAACGGTCACTTTCTGATGGATTTAATGTGGTGGTTTTTCCCGAAGCGACGACAACCGATGGCACGAAAATGTTGCCGTTTAAATCGTCGTTGCTGCAAGCTGCAGTGAACGCTGGAGCTGACGTGTTACCCATTTGTATTAACTACCGAAAGGACAACGGTAAAAAAACCTCCATCGCTCGCAGAGACTCGATTTTCTGGTATGGTGATATGACTTTCACCCCACATTTATTTCAGCTGCTTAGATTGAGGTCTGTTTCTGTCGAGCTGCAGATTGTGGATGTATTACCCTTTGAAAAGGGGGTAGGCCGAAAACAGATTACCGGTGAGGCTTATAAAATGATTCATCAAAATTATATGCCTGTAATAACCTGAGCGTGACAAAGTATTTGCAAATTGTAAGTAAGAATACACCCTAAGGTACTTATAATATTATAAAATTTACTCATCTAAACAATGTAAATATCGACCTTCATTTCTTGCATATAACATTTCATTAGACTATATGAGTTTAGTACAGAGTTGATGGTCTGACTTGCAAGAGTGCCAAGAGACCATGCAAGGCCTATATTTGAAAGGTGTAGAGCTTGAACAACTTACCGAATCCGCTAGATAGTACCATTGAATGCCTACGGGCTCGCGTACAGACCCTGACCGAAGAAAATCAAGAGCTTAGAAAAAGTGATGCCACCCTCAGAGCGATAGTAGAAGCCGTTTCTCGTGAAAGTGGACATAGTTATTTTGATTCATTAGTTAACTATTTGGTAGAAATACTCAAAGTAAAATATGCGTTTGTAGGCGAATATGTCGAAGATGACAAGCCGCTTGTAAGAACATTATCTTTCTCAGTCCAAGGTGTCATTGGAGAAAATTTTCAGTATCACCTCGCAGGGACGCCTTGTGAAAAGGCCTTTGAAGATCGGCTTCATTACTTAGCGACTGATACCTGGAAACAATTTCCTGAAGATGAACTCCTTAAGGAAATGAATATTGAGTGTTATTTAGGTGTGGCAATATTCGACTCTCAAAAGAGGCCTATAGGTTTATTGGTTACAATGCATGACGAGGATCATGATATCGAAATTGATAAACGGGCCATGCTACAGACTTTAGCGGTGATGGCGGGGGCGGAGCTTGAGCGGCAACGTATTCTAGCCGATCTGCAATGTGCAAAGGAAAGCGCCGAGAACGCTAACCGGCTGAAGGACGAGTTTTTAGCAAATATTAGTCATGAAATTAGAACTCCTATGGCGGCTATATCGGGCTATGGAGAAATCCTTTCGGCCTCTAATATCTCGAGCTTTCAAAAAGCAAGGGCTGTAAGTTGTATAAAGAGTAACAGCGAGCAGCTTTTGAAACTATTAAATGAAATAGTTGATCTTTCGAAGATCGAATCAGGAAAAATAGAAATCAACTTATCTTACAACTCAATAGAAGATATAGTTCATCAAGTTTGCTCGACTCTGTCGGCAAATATCAAAAGTTCTCATGTAGAAATGCGGGTAAAGATTGCTGATGATTTTCCGCAAAAGATGCTTTGTGACCCAACCAGGCTGCGACAGGTTTTAGTAAATCTTGTAGACAATGCTATTAAATTTACTCACGAAGGTTATATCGAAGTTTCAGCTGCTTTAACCTCCGAGCGCAACAATATTCAGTTGGTGGTTAAAGATTCAGGTATAGGTATTGGGCCGAAGGATATCCCGCATATCTACGATGCTTTTTACCAGAGTGATAGCTCCTTATCTAGAATCTATCAAGGTGCTGGCCTAGGATTAACGATATGTAAAAATCTTACTAAACTCATGAATGGTAAGATTTCTTTTGCCACAAATGAATGCGGAGGTAGTAGTTTTATTGTCACCCTGCCATTTGTAGGGGCGGAGAATGAGATTGAAGGTATGAATGGCTCATACAGCAACTTTGATCCGAATCTTTTACAAGGGCGTCTGAGTGGAGCGAATATCTTGGTAGTCGAAGATTCTGCTGACTTACGGATGCTGATTTCTACTTTTTTAGAGTCCGCAGGTGCAAAAGTTTGTGTGGCGGTCAATGGTCAAGATGCGATAGATAAGATTTTTAAAGAACCCGCTCAACTATCAAATGGTTTCGATGTAGTCGTTATGGATATTCAAATGCCTATCTTAGACGGTATTGCTGCCGCGAAGAAACTGTGGCGAGAGGAGTACGATAGACCATTAGTAGCACTGACCGCTCATGCAATGGTAGGTGACAGAGAAAGGTATTTGGCTATGGGCTTTAAGGATTATATTTCAAAACCTTTTGATTCTGGTCATATGATTAGCACCATAGAAAATATTGTCGAGAGTAAGTAGTAATGTACTAAAAACACTAAACTAATAGTCTTACCCTACTGAAACCACCTATAAATTATGGATTTTTTATTTTTGATCCTGTAAGAAGGTTTCAATTTAGCGTATTCGTCTTTCTGGCGAGGGTTGGCTTATTAATACAATCTCTAAAATCGGTGTTTTTATTTTTGCTCTTGTTAGCTTCGGTGGCCTGTTGCTCGCCAAATCTGGACCTGAGCTTGTTAAAGACGAACTACCAATTCTTTATCAAGCCGTAGCTTCTGAGCCGGACTTATCTTCGGATGACCATCCAGTTAATGTCGCCGAGGCTGTTTTTCTCGGTTGGACGATGCTGGATGTTAATTACTTTAGGCAGCTCAACCGTAGACTTATAGATTTGACTGTTGATGCTCCGAATATAAATAAGGTCTTGAATTATAAAGAGCTGGTAGCCAAGCATGGCTATTTAGTTTCTACTTACTTGGCCGAGGTATTTGGGATGCGCCGTCTAAGAGATCGGTCCTATCTTTTTCTAGACTCTATAGTCATGTCTGGAAGGGATTTGTTTAATGAAAATCGATTAAACTCATTGCCTGACGGGCTAGTTTATTCTTTAACAGACGATGGGAAAATGCTGATTCACTTATCTTTGGAAGCAAAGAGGGGTCAAAAGCATTTTGAAATCACTTCGCAGATTAAAGGCACAGTCAAGATGCTAGTAGCTCACTATGAGAGTAATCCTGAGTTTCGGCTGCGGGTTTATAGTCAAAATCATAATTTGGCTAGTATCGATGTGAGGGATATTTATTTTGCACCCTTTGGAATGCCTCACCTGTCGTTGTTTGAATCTATCGATTTAGATACGGTGAATTCCGGGCTACAAGACAAGTACTTTCATAATATAGTATTTGAGGCTTCTCGCTCTAAAGAAATTAAAACTGGTTGGGGGGCCAGAATTCCCCTGACCAGATGGCAGCTGCAAAATATTGGTATTAAGGTGGCATTTTACTTGAGGCAACAAGCAGGTGAGCTGTTTTCCCACCCTCATAAGCCGGCTCTTAGCGAGTTTTTGATTCCACCTAAAAGGTCAAAAACAAATAGGTCTTATACAAATAGCCAGCAAGAGTGCCCTTCAGCTTTTAGTTCATAGAGTGGTTGACGATAGCTCTTCTCAAGGATATCTTAAATCTTCAAATCAGATCACAGCTGCCATGGACTCGTAGCTCAGTTGGATAGAGCATCGGTCTTCTAAACCGAGGGTCGCAGGTTCGAATCCTGCCGGGTCCGCTTTTTTTAGATATTTGTCAACTAAGCTGAGTGTTAAAATCTATTTATTTTTTTCCAGTATTTTTTAGTATCTAAGTTTTGTGAGGCTAGTCTGCCGCCAGTGACTTGGGCTTCTTTGCCCTTAATCTGAGTCAGTGCGAATAAGATGTATTTTTGGATGAATAGCGGCTTGTTGTTGCGGTAATTACGCTGGTCTTTGTAGGCGCTGGCTAGAAGCTGGACGACTCTGAGGTTTTCTGTTCCTCGATAACTATAGCCTAGGTGCTTTGCTGTCTCTGATCGTACTACTAGAGCAGGATCTGTTAAGCCACTTTCAATGATTTTGCCGCAGTGTTTAATAGGCTTATTGCTGGGCTTTAGGCATAATCTGACCCAACCTATACGCCACTCCCAACTCCAATCTTTGAGGCTCTTACCCCTGGAGCTATGATACCGCCATAGCCTGCCAAGCTTAGAAGCTGAGAGTCTGTTCAATGTCTGCCATTCAGTTGTGTTAGGAGACTTACGGATATCGAGGATTTCTACCTGACCTGCCATATCTGATAGGGCGGGTGAAGTCAGGGTCGCTAAGATAAGGGTTAAGAAAATACAGTAAAATTTCATCTTTACCTCCAAGTATCTGTAATTAATGGTAAATAATGGATATCTTTCTTTAACGGTTAAAGTTTTTTCATGAATCGCCGATTTAACTTTGGGAGTTAGCAAGACTCCTAGGTATGCAGCTAATATTTCGGCTGTCTGACCCAACAAGGACCCTGGTGGAGAGGCAAGTATGAGTGAACAACTTTGGTATATTTACCAAGATTCCAAGCAGCTGGGGCCATTTGCTGTCGATCAGATAAGACAACTTTTCTCTAATAAAATGATCTCTCAAAGTGCGTATCTTTTCAAGGTTGGTTGGAAAGATTGGTGCCCTTTAGAAGATTGCTTGGACCAAATCGGCGTCTCAGACCATGATGTCGAAAAGTCAAGCCCGGCGCGGCGAGAGGGTGCGCCCAGAGCTAGTATTACTGGCCGAGTCGTAGTGCATAACAATGGGCAGTTAGCTATCGGAACTGGAGTTAACATCTCTGCTACCGGTATTTTTGTTGAGACTAGCGATGAGCTGTTCACCGTTGGAGAGATGCTCAAACTGACCGTTAGGTGCGACGGGGTTAAGAAGCCTTTTAACGTCGATGCTGAAGTCGTCCGTTTTAATACAGATAAGAAATTTCCATTAGGCTATGGGCTTAAGTTTAATAATATTGCTAGTGATGTCCAGAAAGAAATAGAAAAGCTCGTGGCAGAACATAACCTGAATAAATTAGACGAAAGCGCATCGCATTAACCGTGATTTCTTTAATATTGAGAGTTTGAAAATCTCCGGAGTTAACTTATATGACAAGAAATTGGAAACAAGTAGGAAACATAGAAGATGCGAAACGTCTTGTAGATTTTGGAGTTATCATTACTTGGAATGAAGCCAAGAGGTTGCGAAAGTCCTTCTCTTCTGAGGAATCTCAAGCATTAGTGGAACACCTCGCGGTCCGCTTGAGTGAGCCTTCTGAAACGCGGTTGGTTGACGAAGTTTTGATCGAAACACTTTTAAAGTGGATTGCTAATAGTCCTGACGAAAGCGCTATGAGCTGCTTTCTGGAAACCTTTCTATCGGTGTCTGATATTGGTCCCAGTGCTACAAAATTAGTGGATGTAGCTTTGACTACTGAGTTGACTGAGGAAAAACATCAAGAAGAGTTATATTCAATTGCTGTTTCTTTGATATGTGAGTTAGGTGTAGCGCTTCATATTTTAACCAATCAGAAGAGTGAGCCCTCTGCTGATGATCGCAGGATCTTAGATCATATTGCGACTTATTTACTTTCGGTGAGCAACAGTAACAATGCTTGTATAAGGTTGAGTTTACTAAACTACTTTGGCTCTACCGAATTTGGAACTTCTCATAAAAATGGATTTAATAAGGTTCTAAGTCGTTTTGGTCATACGGTTTTGGACCATCTATTTGAGCTGCTGTTTAATAAGAAGACCGAGGCCGTTGCTATTGAATACCTTCTAGACAACCTTAAGTTTGTGTTAGAGGCAGATAGGCATGCTCAGTCAATACTTCACGAGACTTTTAAATTCTATATGTTAAAAAACCCGGAACGATTCGCGCTCTTTTTAAGAACGTTTGCGAAAGACTATAGCGAGATTCCCGGCTTTCAGACTAACCTTTCAAGGTTTTCTTTTTTTCAGCATTTAGGGGCTTTGCTTAGGGTTGTGGCTGAAGTCAAACACAAAGCTTTGACTCAAACTATTTTATCCTGCTTAGCGATGTTCGATGGCATTGAAGAGCGCAATGATATCATTGATGCACTTTTGGAGCTTCCTGAAATTCATCAGAGCCTTCGAGACGTCTTAAGACAAATGAGAAATGCCGTCGATAGCAGCAAAGTGATAGCCTCTTCATCGAGATTTTCTGAGTCTAAAAGAGGTAGAAGGCCTAGTTTTTCTAGAGCTAAAGACTTAACTACGGTAAATCAGGTGCAGTTTCTTGCAAACCACCTAGTTGCAAATGCTTCTTAAAGTGTGAACTTCACATTAAACCCGAAGCCTAGGGTTGAGTTTGCAAATGATCCATCAAAACCTAATTTTGTTTGCTTGTTGCCGCCAAAGTAATTCTGTGCTCTCATTTCTATTCCAGCAGAAATATGTTTACTAACTGAAAATAGTAATCCAGGCAAAATAGTGATAAATGGTTGCCGCTGTGATAAAACCTTTGCACCATCTACCTTGAGAGTCCGTTCGCTAAAGCCACTGGTTATTCCAAGTTGCCATATTAATATGTCAAGCGCTTTTGAAGAGGTAGCAAACGCAAGGCCAATAGACTTCTTGGTCGCTACCTCGGATTTACCTTCAGACTCACCGCGTTCAGTTCCATAATTAATTTCAACGCCAATCGAATGGCCGTTCCTATCCCAAGCCGGTAGTAGGCTTAGAGCTGATAAAGTCGATAATGATGAGTGAGAAGGGTTGTGGTATTCGCCATAGATTCCCAAGCCGAGCTGAGGCTGACCCTTATCTCTTTCTGGATCAGACGAAGCCTCCATGAATTGACTGATTTGCTTCTGCTCTCGCCGGTGCTTCTCCTCGCTGATTCCTTGCTGTAGATTGACTACTAGGCTTTTAGACCATCTAGAGGCGTCATTGATAGCAATTAAAAATTTCTTTTCTGATGACGCAGTGATTCTTGCCTGTACCCGGTCGTAATAAAAGAGTCTGCATGATGATATCGAATTTTGTTCTGCTGGGACACAGTCTACTAAGATCGCACCATCTAGAGCCAAGGTGTCTATAGCTTTCTGGACTGCCGGGATAATTTTTTTTGCACCCTTCTTTTTACTGATTGGAGCGGCTTGTAATAAAGACTTCCTAGAAATCACAGGTATAGATGTTAAAGTGTTGTTAGATTTTAGTTGAGATGTTACCTCACCTTGGTCAGTGACTCTCCAAGATTTGACATCACTCAAAGCATTTTTCGTACTCTGAAAAAAATCTATACTAGCTGTGTTAATTTTGTTTTCGTCAAGGCTTAGGATTAAAGCTATTTGTTCACCATCCTTAGAGAAAGCTGGCTTAGCTATTCCGATGCAGAAGGTAATAATTACTAAAATTATAACTTTGCCAATCGAGTTTGATGTTGCATTATGTCTTCTTGTTAAGATGCCCGGTACAATACTATCTTTGTGCTGTCTGCTACATAATTTTAGCTGTGACGTAGCTTGAAAACCCCGGTGTGATCGGTATAGTTTAGTAGGCATGGCTTCCACTCCTTTAGTTAGTGCTACTTACCCATTCCAAGATCATGGGGCCAAGTAAAATAATAATGGTTGCTGGCATTACAAAGATCATCATCGGAATCATCATCCGAATAGAGATTTTTCCAGCAGCTTCTTCTGCTTTTTGGAATCTTTTCGTTTGCATAGTCTCTCCCATTACACTAAGTGTTTGGGCGATATCACTCCCCATTTTAATTGCTTGAGATAGAGTTTGAGTGAACAGTCTCATTCCGGGAGTATTAACCCTGCGATGAATGTCATTTAGTGCCTCTTCCCTACTCATACCCAGCTTCATATTGCGAAGCATTTGAGTGAACTCGTTTCTTAGGGGTGACGGAGGGGAGTCTGATATTACCGCAGAAAGGCCCTGATTGAAATCTAGTCCTGCTCCCATCGTTAAGCTGAGATAATCAATAAAGTATGGAAGCTCACGTTGGCACGATTTTATCCTCTTTTTTGATCGGTCAAATAACTTAGTGATTGGTATGAACAAAGCTATTAACGATATCATGATAGTTACCCATAACGGCATCCCAAGAATCAAGTTAAGTAATACATATCCGACTACAAAGCTACCAAATCCGTAGATCGCCTGTAATGCCATGAAATGGCTGCTGTCCCAATCGTGACTATAGTCGGCATTTGTCATCAAATCCTCTAGGAAAGTCCGATATCTCTTCACTGGCATCCGCTTGGCCCATGGCAGCAGAACATCTACTGCATTTTTAATAGCTTTTGAGTTTCCATCAAATTGGTAGAGGTATGAGTGTTCGCGGTAACTGTAAAGAACTAGCCTGCCAATCACATATGCTACGATGCTGTGGGCTACGGCACTAAAGATCCAATGAGTTTGATAGAGTGTGTTCATGGTCTGCTCCGTATGCTAAATATCAAGTTCCATAGTTTTCTTAGTCGCATAAATTCCTATCAGCTCCAGGCTAATAGCAAGTGTCAGCAATATCTGGCCAGCGAAGGTATCGGTAAATAGTGCGATTTTTTCTGGGTCCCAAAGGTACATCAAGACTCCAATGACTGGTGGTGCGGAACAGAGTAGAACTGACTGGGTTCGACCCTGAGCGGTTAAGGAGTCAAGCTTTCCAGCAACCCTTTCACGCTCCCTAATAGTTTGAACAATCTTGTTTAAAATCTCTGGGAGGTTGCCACCTATTTGGTTGCCGATAATCAATGCGCCAAATGCGATATTTGCATGAGGTGTTCCGATACGTTTTCTGACTCCGTCAAGTGCCTCCTCTAAAGGCTTGCCAAATCGGTGCTCTTTGATTGCTAATGATATTTGCTTAGAGAATACAGCTGGTGAGTTATTGACAGAGACTTCCAAACTTCCAAGGATTGTTAAGCCTGCTTTTAGAGACGATGCAACCCCAGTTAAAGCTTCGACTAGTGATTGATCAAAACTTTCGACATATTTCTGTCGCCTCCTATTTTCGAGAAACTTGGGCACTGCATAAGCCGAGATAGCTCCAGCGATTAATGAAACCATACTACTAATGCCTATAAATGTTAGCAATAAGGTTACCGTGATTGCGGAAGATATCCTTAGTATTAGCAGTTCCTTCTTTTTTACTGGATCTAAGTTTTGTTCTTTTGAATTATTTGAGAGATAGTTTTCAATACTACCTCTAAATAGATAGATCATGATAGCTAGTGATATTGCATAGCCTATATGAGATGCATAGATATTCGCTACTGAGAATGGTGAATTCATATCTGTGCTCCTTCACTGCAGTAGGTTTCCCATGATCCATCCATATCCTCCTCTTGCCAAAATCTCTGAAGGTTACTAGTGTGGATCGAGATGTTATCTTTTTTGTCTCGACTAAATAGAGGTAGGACTAGATATTCTTTAGTATCTTTATCGAGTGAGTGAACCCAGGTAATATTGGTTATAAGTCGTCTACCGGTTTTGCGTCGTGTTTGTTGGACAATAATTGTCAGCGCAGATGCAATCTGCTCTCGAATCGCCGAAAGTGGCAGTTCCATTCCTGACATCAGCACCATAGTTTCAAGCCTTCTGAGCATATCGATAGGTGAGTTCGCGTGAGCTGTGGTCATTGATCCATCGTGACCGGTATTCATTGCTTGTAGCATGTCAAGAGCTTCACCACCTCGGCACTCTCCAACGATGATTCTATCCGGTCGCATCCGAAGTGTGTTTTTAACTAGGTCTCGGATGGTGATTGCTCCCTTACCTTCTAAATTTGCAGGCCGAGACTCTAAGCTTATTATGTGCGTCTGCTGTAATTGAAGCTCTGCGGCGTCCTCTACAGTGATAATCCTCTCGCTGTCGGGAATAAAGTTGGATAAGGCATTTAATAGGGTTGTCTTTCCAGATCCCGTTCCACCGCTGACTATCATGTTCTTATGTTCCACGACTAGAAGGTTCAAAAATGCCGCCATCGTGGCTGTGAGACTCTCCCACCCGACAAGCTTATCCATTGATATGGGATCCTTGGAAAATCTACGTATAGTTATGTTAGGGCCTTTGATCGCAAGCGGCGGGATCATCGCGTTTACCCGCGATCCATCAAGTAGTCGGGCATCCACTATCGGAGAGGATGTATCTATACGCCTGCCAATGCTTGAGACAATTCTGTCAATGATGTTAATCAATGCCTGGTCAGAGCTAAACTGAATTTTGGCGATTGTTAGTTTTCCTGATTTTTCGATGAATATTTGGTCTTTAGAGTTGACCATGATTTCCGTGATATCTTCGTCAGCTAGCAGTGGCTCTAAAGGCCCAAGACCGGTGATCTCATTATATACCTCCTTCTCGAGGGAGCTCTTGTCAATAGCTAGATTCTCAGGAACTATTAGATCAGAGATTAGTTTTCGTAGTTTTAGGCGAGCCTGCTCTCGCACTTGGGGCGAGTCTAGCTTCTCTAGGCTCATATCTTTGAGGTCTAGCTTTTTCAGAAGTGTTTTTGCCAGGTGCTGCCTAACTTGATCGATATTATGAAGGCTACCATTTAGTGTTTGTTCGGAATCACTTTGATCATCGCCTAAGAATGGTGCGTGATCAACCAATAGCTCTCGATCTGCAATAGAAGCTATTGATACTGTGATGGGGGTTCGCCCAACGGTAACTTCAATGACATCACCGATCGTAATACTATCACCGACCGCCATCTTTTTTCCATCCGCAAACATACTCGGTTGAGCTGCCGTGCATTTAATTGAAGGTGATTTTTTGGTGATTTCTAAGAAGCCGCAGATTCG
Source organism: Oligoflexales bacterium (assembly GCA_028282865.1). GTDB lineage: Bacteria > Bdellovibrionota_B > Oligoflexia > Oligoflexales > CACXFL01 > JANQHA01. The sequence continues at coordinate 3,457 of JANQHA010000273.1, read as the reverse complement.
GTTGCCATTGCCAATTTTAATTTTACAAAAGGGGCTGTCGCCAATTAAATGACGACCAAGGCTCAAAGCTATCCTATTTGTGTCTTTGCCGATTGACCAGCTGACCCAAGCTTTTGTAGGTTTCATTACTGGCTTTTCTATGGAAATAGCTTGGGTATCTCTCATGATATTATCTCATATCGGTAGTTTTAAAAGTGTGGTTAATGTTAAAAAGCTGCTGGTGATCTCATCTGAAAATAGTTTTATTAAATTTTTATTTGAGGTGTAGGTCGCAATAATAATAGCTAATAGAATGCTGACTAATAAAAGCACATATTCGGTGGCTACCTGACCGCTTTGATGTCTTGCAATGATCATTTCCCCCCCTTTTTTGCCTTGAGTCTTCGTCCTCGCTCCGTAACCTGGAGCTCGCTGCCTCCTGACGCGTCGTGTACTTTGCCATAGTCGAGAAACTCCTTGATAGCGATGCCTTTGCCTTCTTGGGCCTTGCTGATATCTTTCGGGTTCCTTAGGCTGAGCGAAAATGTTCCTACTTTTAGCGCATAACTCAGAATTTCGGCCTCCTTTTGACTTACAAAAAAGCTGACATTGGATGCGGATGTTCCTTGAGCATTTGAGGAGTTTGTCATCGATCCGATTGAAACTAGTGTTACATCCTGTAAAACAGTGAATACTGTCCTGCCCCTATTAGGCAGATCCATATAGGCCAATATATCCACATGGTCATTTGGCTTGATGAATCCATTTTGAACACTTGGATCCTCGATCGATAGCGAGAATAATCTCTTTCCTGCTGGAATTTTTTGTGCCATGGAAGTGATCTCCGCAGCGCCCTGAATAGCTGATAGCAGCAATGGATCTCCTTTTTTTAGATCTACTGTAACCTGCTTGCCTAAGACCATAGGTATACCATCAGCTGTTAAATGATTTTGGGTGACATTCATTCTTAGCATTTGCGTTTGCTGCATATGGTCCCTGGTAATGACCTCTCCTTGCGCTAGCTGCTTAGTAGTGATTAATACCGCCTTAGTCGCATAGGCCTCTTGATAGTAGCGCTCTTGCTGATTGCTGTTGAAATGACTTAGTAGTCCAGACAATATTCCGCAGGCAATAGCACCTGCTAATAGGCCAGTTTCCAATCGCCACCAAGGTTTCTCTTTGAAACTATCAAGAAGGTTATTTAACTTAGCCTTTCTTTCCTTTAGTTGGCTTGGTGATGATGCTAATGCCTTGCTTACCTGACTCATAAGAGCTCCTATCTATTTCGTTATAGATTCGCTGATCGTTATGTTGCTGCCTCCTGATAATTGTCTTTCAGCAGCTATATGCACTGTAGATGGTCCTTTAACTAATATAGTTTCAAGACGATTTTGATGATCATTGCTACTAGATTCTTCAAATGACTCTATAGCAGATACGTATCCTTGATCTTTTAGGTCCGATAGTACTTTACTCATCGCTAATTGAGGTGTGACCGACACGATTGCATTTAACGACGAAGTATAAGTCTTGCCAAATTTATATTCAGAGAAACTGACTTCATCTAAGATTTCCTTAGACTCCTTCAGTAAAGTTCCGTTATATTGAGACCTTTTCAAACTTAATAATAGTCCGCTATTTGTTCCTATTGCGAATGGCTTTTGACCATGATTTGGAAAATAGGAAATTACAAAAGAGCTCTTTACTACTGAACTCCATGTCTTGGCAGTTGGCTTGGGACACTTAGGGCATTGCTTGGAAGGTAGTTTACTAATGATAATAACTTTTGAGTAGCCACTATTAGATATAGTCACTGTATATTTTTGGTGAAGTTCTTTTTTGATTTTTGAAACAAATTGATCTACTGATCCGGTATTGGAAAATAGATAAGATTTATCCTCGATACCATTTAGCCTAACAGATCCACGCTCTGGTTCTAAACGCTCTAGTAGTGCAGGGTCAAAATTTTTTTTCTTTGAAGACGCTGTTAACATCATGCATGATGCTAATATAATTATCGTTCTAACTACTAAGTACATTTTTCTCTCCATGCTAGTTACGGCTAGCTAGGAGGTATTCTAGGGCTGTATAGTAAGGTGCTTTTGACTAGGATTGACCGGCCGTGTTTTAGATATCACCCCCAGAAAACCTTAGTGATCGTCAAGGATCTTAGGCAAACTCGAAAAATTCTCAACGCAGCTGTGCTGCGCGGAAGGAAGCAAGTTGTGCTACCTTTATAATGTCGTCGGCGCATTTTTCTTGCGGCCTTGCCTGAAAGTCCAACCACGATCGTTCTTTTAAGAATCTTTCGTCCCCGTCAATATGACAGTCTTAGCGTCTTATTAAAACATCTCGTAATGCCATTGTTGACCAAGGCTTTTAGGTAGTTAGCTGAGGCCGCTTAGATATCTGCCGATTTATTTTGCTAAGGTCAATTTGAGTCAAGTTTTGAAGACACCCTCGAGATAATTACATTGATGTGTTTAATGTAGGCTTTCTAATATAGGAGGATATATGAAGAGGAAGTCATTAAAAAAGAAACTAGGGCAAAATACCGCTGAATATCTAATTATGTTGGTACTTGTTGCGGTAGGGTCAATTGGAATGTTTAGTATCTTCGGGCAAACTTTGAAGAAGCAATTGGGTAACGCAGTCTTAGCTATTCGAGGAGATTCTGACAGTGTTAAAGAACATAAGAGCAAAGAGGAAATCTATGGCATCCTTAAAAAAGGAACCTCTTTGGATTTAGAGAAGAACAAGGAGACTATCAAAATGTATAATGATCAGTAATGGTGAGTTAGGCGTAGCTAGTTTATTCCTCCATATTGATCTTAGAGAATCAACCCACTTCCGAGTGGGTTTTTTCATAACTTTTTTACTAGGTCAATTTCAATCAAATGTCGGCGAAAAATCGTGCTTAACTAAGACCCGGAAACATAGGAGGTACCCATGTATAAGATATTTGTTTTTTGTCTGCTTGGTAGTTTGGTATTTTCTTCGTCGGTGGCTATAGCCGGCAATGAGATTGCGATCGGTATAGGCGAGGATCATCTTCTTACTCTATCTGGTATAGCTAAGAGTGTTGATATAAGCGATTCGGCGGCGTTATCTGTGGAAAAGGGGATGAATAAGACTCAGTTGATTCTGACTGGGAAAAGAGCTGCATTAGTTCAGCTTAAGGTGAAGATGGCAAGTGGTGAAGATGTTGTTTACCAGGTCCAGATAGGTAGTCGTAACCAGCAAGTGATTAAGTTAGTACGGGGTATCAAGGGTTTAAAGGCTCAGGAAAGAAATGGGCGTGTTTATGTTTCCGGATCTATTCAAAATAAGAGTGCCGTTGTCAATCTGAATCGAATTAAGCGACGATTTCCAGGCTTGATCATTGACGATTCAGGTAAGCACATCGCGTCTAGCAATACTATTGTTCGGACAATCAATCGTATTCTTAGAGAAAGCGATATGGAAAATATTCAGGCAA
>JANQHA010000261.1 GCA_028282865.1 Oligoflexales bacterium | reverse complement strand
AGATGAGGTATTTAGGGTCACTGCTAGGGTCTTATTGGAACCTCATCCATCCTCTTGTTATGATTCTTATTTATACCCTGGTCTTTTCTCAGGTTATGCGAGCCAGGTTAGGTGCTGATAGTGGCCCGTTCTCATATAGCTTGTACCTTTGCTCTGGTTTAATTGCATGGAACTTCTTTTCGGAAGTGATTAATCGTTGTACGGTCGCATTGCTGGATAACTCAGCTTTTATGAAGAAACTGTCATTCTCACCATTTATCTTATTTTGCGCGACTCTTACCTCAGCTGCGATAAATTTCTTTATTGCCTTCTCTTTGTTTTTTATCGTGCTTTTGCTAGTAAGCCCAGTTTCTATTGGTCTGTTTTTGTCTTATTTTGCGGTTATGATTTTGATGGCCATTTTTTGCCTGGGCCTTGGTGTCGCTCTTGGCTGCCTCAATGTATTTATGAGAGATATTCAGCAGATGGTATCGGTAGTTTTCCAGCTATGGTTTTGGTTTACTCCAATCGTTTATTTGGCCGATGCCCTACCTGAAGTCGCTAGAAATCTACTTTACTTTAATCCTGCTTGGGCTTTTATTGAACCACTACATATTCTTTTTTATTTTAAGCGTTATCCTGATCCAGTTTTTTGGTTTTTGATGATCGGATGGGTTGGCTTGTCTAGTGCACTGGGCTGGTTTGTCTATCACCGGTCAATTTCTTCTGTGAGGGATCATATTTGATAAAAATCAGCAACCTTACAAAAGAGTTTCGTGTTTACAAGCGACGTTTTTCGATGCTTAAAGAGCTGTTTGGTTACGCTAAAGCAGAAGTTGATTATGATCTGGTAACTAGTTTAAAGGACATCAATATTTCCATTCCGGAAGGTAGTGTTCATGGTGTTATCGGAATGAATGGTGCTGGGAAAAGCACACTACTTAAGATCCTGACAGGAGTTCTTGACCAAACATCAGGAAGTTTTAATGTTACGGGCCGCGTTGCCTCGTTGCTTGAGCTAGGAACTGGCTTTCACGGCGAACTTAGTGGCCGGGAAAATATCTACGTCAATGGCGCTATTATGGGTTTGTCTCGAGACGAAATTGGCTCCAAGATTCAGTCTATTCAAGAATTTGCTGAGCTTGGTGATTTCTTCGATCGTCCAGTAAAAATCTATTCCTCGGGAATGTATGTACGGCTAGCATTTGCTTTTGCAATATCAGTTGATCCGGATGTTTTAATTATTGATGAGGCGCTTTCAGTCGGCGATGCCTACTTCCAGCAAAAATGTCTTAAGAAAATACGGTCCTTCAAAGACTCCGGCACAACTATCTTGTTTGTTAGCCATGACCTTGGTGCAGTTAAGATGCTTTGCGAAACTGTCACGTTGCTTGAGCGTGGCTCAGTGCTCTTTCACGGTACGCCGGTTCAAGCACTGGATTTATATAACGCTTTGTTGGCTGAGCACCAAAACAAAGAGCTGGTCAAAGCGAGAAAGCTCGCTGCAGCGATGTCTGATCCTGATACTTCCTTTGAGTCAGGAACTCGAGAAGCTGAGATTGTCGATGTTTCTATTAAAGATCTAAAAGGAGAGTCTTCAGTCGCACTAGTAACGGGTGCAAGAGTGGCAATTCATGTAAAAGCCCGAGTCCAGAAAGGTCCTCTTGAGCAGCCGACCTGTGGAATTTTGATTAGAGACCGTCTAGGTTATGATATTTTTGGAACAAACACAGACAACCTTAATGCTAGTTCTCTTGGTCAAGTCGACGGTGATGTTGAATACATATTCAGATTTGATTTAAATATTGGCCCTGGTGACTACACGCTGACGGTAGCCCTGCATTCGGATAGAAGTCATGTCGAAGATAACTACCATTGGATCGAGCGGGCTTTGATCTTTAAAGTCCTTCCTGCGACCGATTTTGAGTTTATCGGAGTGTCTAGACTCTCTCCTGAGGCTGAAGTTAAACGATCTTGAGAGCTGGAAGTCCCGGTAATTGGTCGTATTTATAAATACTTGAAGCGAACACCCTAATGATATAAGACAGTAGACCTCACATAGTGCACCCGTAGCTCAGCTGGATAGAGCATCTGACTACGAATCAGAAGGCCGGGCGTTCGAATCGCTCCGGGTGCGCCATTTCTCGATGCTCCATATGCTTCCCCTCAAATTATCTGCTTATCTTTGATCCTTGCCCGCTGGCGGACACAGCGGAACTAGACAATTAATAAGGTCTAGCATACTATTATTAAAGATGAAAAAGGTTTGATATGGCTTCTATATTAACAAAATTTAAAAATGTGAGCGGCAGCCTTGGCTCAGTAGCTCTGATTGCTTTAGCTCTGCATGGTTGTAGATTTGCAGGCCCGAAAAGAATCTCCAAGTTAGACTCGGAGCAGACAAAGCAGTGTGGTGGTGGCAGGCCTGTTCTTTGGGATTCCGTAAATAAGCGCTTAGAGTCTTCAATTCACCTGTCATGTACTCCAATACCTACAGATAAAAATCGGTTCCGAATTGGTTTTTATTGGGTTGGGTCTAACAAGTCATTGCATGTTAAAAATAGCGGTAAAGTCGAGATGGACAACAAAACGGGAAAGATTTTTTTAGATGAAAAGCTTGTTGCTCGAAGGCGCAGTGCAGACTATGGGTTTGATGTTACTGTCGGTTTGATTATGGACGAGGACAGAAATAGTCTGGAATTTTTATTAGAAAAAAACGGGAAGTATGAACTTGCTATTCTCAACCATGCGCCCGCAGATATCGTGTGGCGAACTGTGAACACAGGGTTGATTAACCAACTATTTATAAAATGGAAAAGACGAGATTTTACAAAGGGGTTTTCAGAACGTGGATATGATTTAGATGGTTTTTACGGGTATGAACTTAACAAGAAAAAGTTCCAATTAGTAAACAGCGGCACTATTTCTCTGAATAAAGACAACGGAAAGCTATACCTTAACGATCAGCCCATTGGGCAGTGGAATCAACACCCTTCATTCTACAGTATAGGTAGTACAAATACGCAAGGTTATGTAATCGACCACCCTATAAAAATTGATGAAGAAAAAGCAACGGTAGAAATTTTAGTTGGCCAATCAGGCATTGACCAAATTTATCCGATGTATATTGAAACTAACGGAGTTGTGTGGAACACGACAAGCGCTACTGGACCTCATCTCTATGTTGAGCTGGATAAAACCAAGTTACGCTACCGTGGCTTAACTAAGGTAAAACAGTTTTATTGGAATATCGTCGGTGGTAAGCCTATTGCCGTTCGCTTAGTTAATAAAGGCGCTCTTAAACTAGAAAATATGACTGGATATCTTTTTCTTAATGGCCAAAATGTCGGTGTTTGGGAGGGGCACCCTGCTCATCGAAAAGCGTCGACAGACAATGGATTTAGGTTCACTGTGCCAGTCCAAATTGACAGACGTAACAATACTATCCGGATTGGAAACTAATAGTGGCTTTACCTTTAGCGAGCACTGTAAGCTATTTTATAGACGGTATGTCATTCTTTTAAGGAAATCTTGTTTGAGCGTATTTTAAAATAGCTCGTCGTAAAGATAATCATTATTAAAATTTTATCACTTTGACCAGTTATAGGTATCTCTTTCTTAAGTATCCCCCGATGGTTGCCATACTGATGATTATGCAATTTCTACAATTAACTATTTTCCAGCACTACAGAAAATCTGGCCACCCAAGTTAGGCTGTAATGGCCCCAGAAAGGATAATTTGCGAATTGGAGCGACTAGGCTTGTGTTGCTAAAGCCTACCCTATTTAGCGTAAAGTTCAGGCTGTACTTGTTGAAGAGTATCTTGTGTTGTTCATCTTTTACTCCTGACCAGCTCAAGGGATTAACAAACTTTTCCCAAGAGGATAAATTTGGAGTCGTTAAGATAAGTGTACCCGATTCGGATAATAATTTTTTGCATGACTTCAAAAAATTAAAAGGAGACTCCACATGCTCCAAGATATCAAAAGCTAATATATGGTCAAAGTTATGACCTACTCCATCATCCCAACTGGGTGAGTCTAGGTTTCTTTCGATAAATGTCCAGGCAGGATCATCGGAGATCTTTGGCTTAACTATATCAATCCCAACTGCTTCTGTAGCACCTTCAGCGATGGCTTTTTGGCAGATAAAGCCGGAACCACAGCCTAAGTCTAAGATTTTTTTGCCAGTAAACGTATTGACGCCAGCTATTTTAAGCCAGTCGAGATGGTCTAAGTCCGATTGCCAAGGTTTGATCATATGGCCCACGTTTTGTACTGCTAACCTTCTAAACTAGCTGCTAATATCAGCTATCCTGATAAAACGCAATCTCTATTGCACTAGTAGCCATCGTCGAAATTCCAGGATCTGATGCGGCTGCGTACTAA
>JANQHA010000200.1 GCA_028282865.1 Oligoflexales bacterium | reverse complement strand
GCCAACGAATCAAGTGCGGTTGGCTAGAGTATCCAGGAGTGGAATTAACGACTCCAGACCCTCGATAGAAAAACGCTTCTGACCAAGAAAACGGTCTTGGAGAAATTTTTCTAACCCTTCGGCCTCGATAAGCTTATCGAGTACTCTTAACTTCTCATCTTGATTAAAATCGGGGTTATTTTGACATGATTCCATTTGCTCCTGAAACCAAGTAACAATTTCAATATTATTAATTTCTCTGTAATCCGCTCCAATAGATCCACAGTAGGTTTTGAGTAGAAATTCTTGTATTTCGCCAAAAGTAGCACTCTCAGCTTTTAGACCCAAGTTACTCGGGTGAAACTTACGTGCAGCGTCAACATCACCTAGTCCATGATGTTCCGGGCTGATATCGGCTAGCAGCTCGGCTTTTTCGTTCAGAGGGTTTAAGTGAGCGTTCAAGTGCCCTAGTCGTCGATAAGCATTGATAAACGCTTCTACTTTAGCCTCAGTAGAATCTGAGGATTCTTGACTGGACGAGGTCGCTGCTCCCTGACTTGCGGCAAATTCATAACCCTCAAAAAAAGTTCGCCAAGAGGCATCTACACTTTCAGGGTCTGCTTTATAATCTTGGTATAGAGTTTCTACGAAAACAGCATTGCCCCCGCTTGCAAAGCTAAACTTACGTCTGTCAAGTTGTGAACCCATAGCTCAAAACCTTTCTAATACTAAATATGAATCGCTCGTTTTTCGACTGCAAGTGCCGCTTCTTTCGTCGCTTCCGATAAGGTTGGGTGGCCATGCATGGATCTAGCAATATCTTCGGCACTTGCCCCAAACTCGATTCCAACCACTATTTCCGATATCAACTCCGAAACACTAGGGCCAACCATATGAGCCCCTAGGATCCGATCAGTCTTAGCATCGGCAATAATTTTAACAAAACCATCACTATGACCAGCACAAATAGCCCGACCATTTGCTATATAAGGAAATTGCCCAGTTTTGTATTCGATGCCTTCGTCTTTACACTGCTGCTCAGACCTGCCCACTGCAGCGACTTCGGGCCATGTATAAATAATACCAGGTATCGCTTCATAGTTAACATGTCCAGGTTTACCTGCGACCATCTCAGCTACGGCGACACCTTCTTCTTCTGCTTTATGCGCTAACATCGGACCGTCAATCACGTCACCAATCGCATAAATATTTGAAATTGAAGTTTGTAGGTGACTATTTACTTTGACTTTACCACGTTCATCAACTTCGATACCGACGTTTTCCAGTCCAAGTCCCTTAGTAAAAGCCCGCCTGCCAACTGATACCAGCACTTTATCACAAGGCAGTTCTATTGCTTCGCCAGAGGATGACTCGGCTTTTACCACTGCACTATCACCGTTGACTTCGACGCCAGTTACTTTCGTCCCTAATAAAAACTCTAACCCCTGCGCACCTAATATCTTATGCATCGCCTTAGAGATGGACTCATCCATTTGCATTAACAATTTTGGCATTGCCTCGATGACTGTGACTTTAGAGCCCAGGCGCTTCCAAACACTACCTAGCTCCAGACCGATCACTCCCCCGCCAATAACCACCATATGTTCTGGAGGTTTTTCAAAATCAAGTGCCTCAGTAGAACTAACTACAGTTTTACCGTCAAATTTTGCTATAGGAATTTCAACCGGTTCACTGCCTGTAGCAATAACGATATGCTTAGCCTGATAGCGTTGTTTACCACCGGCATCATCGGTTACTTCCACTTCATTTGCGGAGACAATGCTACCAAGGCCTTTTAAATAGCTAACTTTATTCTTCTTAAGTAGACCTTCAATACCTCGAGTAAACTTCTTAACAATACCGTTCTTTCGGTCAACCATCGCAGGTACGTCGGCTGCAACACTGTCAACCGTGACCCCATAATCTTTGGAGTGCTTCGCGACTTTGTCATACATCTCACTAGACTCAAGTAAGGCCTTACTAGGAATACAACCGACATTTAAGCAGGTACCCCCTAGTGCACCGCGAAATTCTATACAAGCGCTCTTCAGACCTAACTGAGCAGCGCGAATAGCTGCAACATAGCCACCAGGACCACCACCAATAACCACAACGTCAAACGAGTCTTCGACCGACATTATTAAACTCCCAACAACAAACGAGAAGGATCCTCGATGCAATCTTTAACTTTGACCAAAAAGCTAACCGCTTCCTTGCCATCGACAATACGGTGATCATACGACAGCGCTAGGTACATCATTGGCTTAACGACCATCTCGCCATTCTCAACCATGACTCGTTCCTGGATTTTGTGCATACCAAGAATCGCGCTCTGCGGAGGGTTGATAATAGGCGTAGACACTAAAGAGCCAAAAACTCCGCCGTTAGTTATCGTGAAAGTGCCTCCGGTCAAGTCATCAATAGCAATCTTTCCAGCCCGGGCTTTTGCCGCATAGTCGACAATACTTTGCTCAATGCCATCGAAAGTTAGGTTCTGCGCGTCCCTTATAACTGGAACCATCAAGCCGCGATCAGTCGAAATAGCGACCCCGATATCGTAATAATTATGCTTAACAATATCAGTGCCATCGATATAGCCATTTACCAGCGGGAAGCTCTTAAGACCCTCAATGGCTGCTTTAACAAAGAAACTCATAAAGCCAAGTCCGACCCCGTGCTTTTCCTTAAATGATTCCTTGTACTGCTTTCGCACCGACATCACAGCGGACATATCCACCTCATTAAACGTGGTCAGAATAGCATTGGTTTGCTGAGCTTCTAATAAGCGCTCAGCAATACGCCGTCTCAGCATACTCATTGGTTCCCGCCAAGTCTCTCGACTCCCTGATGGAGCCACGCTAGTAGCGACTTCAGTTTTTTTGGCAGGCTCTGAGGTAACGACCGATAAGTCCTTCTTACCTTGCTCCATATGGGAGATGACATCTCCTTTAGTAACCCGCCCACCAGGGCCGGTAGCAGCTATAGCAGATGCATCTAGTTTGTTTTCATTTACTAAGCGGTTTACCGCCGGGCTTAGCTGATCAGCCATTGTCGAACTGCGAGCTTCTTGGGGCTGTGACACCTGGGGTTCTGGTTCCGGTGGGGGAACCTCTTTGACTGGTGCTGCCTCCTTACTTGGTGCTGCCGATGCATCGGTATCGATGGAAGCAAGAACATCGCCAACTTTAACCGTATCACCCTCGTTAGTTTTTTGAGTGATAACACCTGAAACTTCGGCAACTATTTCTACGGTAGCTTTATCGGTTTCTAACTCAACTAGAACATCATCCATCTCAACATAATCGCCAGTGGCTTTATGCCACTTATAAACCATACCTTCTTGTACAGATTCTCCAACAGCAGGAACAACAACATCAACGGCCATATCATACCCCTTTATTGATTTCCGAGAAAAACCTTCACTAATAATGATAACCGATTCATTTGACTAAAAAACCGCTAGGCAATCTATGCACAGCAATTTGACTTACCAACCCATTATTTAGGTACTAGTCAGATTTTTCCCACCTACCTAAAATAGCTTCGAGAATAATCCTGTGTTGAGCCGGAGATATGTCATGAGTTAATTTTTCTATAATCTCTAGACTCACTTGATATTCTTCAGCCGCGAGCGTATCACGCATAGATTCACTCTGCGATGGATCGATTACTATGTTGCCCTTACCATGGTAAAGAGCAATTTTCTTAGCCAAACCTGAGGTATCCCAAGCCAAACTTCGCTCCTCTGCAAATGCGCTGGGATCATTATCACCACGAGCATCATCTATCAGTTTTTTATAACGCGAGTCGCCAGATTTGGCATAAAACTCCTCCATATCGTAAATACCATTTCCAAGAATTAACCAATTAATATCTTTTGTTCGCTTAGACAGTAACCCAGCAGCGATAACTGCTGAGCCAGTCGCCCAAACTCCGTCTGGTTTCTTGAACCAACTAATACTTTTGATCCCTTGTGCAACAGTGGCATCAATCGCTGCGCTGGTAATTGCCCCTGAAAAGTCTCTCTCTTTAGGGGTGCTTTTTCCGTAGCCTGGCCTATTTAGGGCAAAAACACTTACGTTTTTGCTTAAGAATGCCTGGGCAACGGCTCCACGGCAAACTTGACTATTAAACTCTGAAAAGTCTGGATTAATTAGAACTACGACATCACCTTTCTTTGGAGCCGAACACGAAAACCAGGAAACTTTTCCTTTTCTTCCGTTAAAGGTGTAATTAGCCATGCCAGAAACTTCCATTTTTGGCTCGACCACTTTGAAGCTACCGCGATCGGGTGAACTTAGGTCAATACCCGCCTCTTGCAAACCAGCAGCGCAGCCGCTTATAGATAACAGAACAATAAATAACCAGATACATTTCATAGATAATCCTCTATTTACTTTTTCTTGACGGCCTTTGGCATCTCATAAAAGACATACGAAGTAGAGTAGTCACTAATTTCAAAATATACTTTTTTTTCACCCTCTTCTTGAGTGTGGTTTTGATTCAAGTCAAGGACTCCGTAACCGAAGCGATAAGGTCTAGCAGCTTTATCTACAGAAGTAGCCTTCGCAGTCGAGAGTTTATCTATCTTTATAAACCGATACATCAACTTGCCTTCGCTAAATATATCTAAAACACCATCGGTGCCGGTCCAGTTCTGGATACTTCTTGAAATCTGATTTTGAGTTTCTTGGGTACAAGATTGATTAATAAACAGCCCAAAAGAAACCAACATAAGCATGTACGCTCTGCTCACAAGCCACCTCCGCCTAAAAGCTACATACAGTTTATAGCCTACAAAGCGGATAGATAATAGGGCTTAATTTGGGAGCAATGTCCCCGTATACTTCGAAATTAGAATTAGCTTAGACTGTTTTACTAGGTTCCAATAACCCCATTGCAACATCAGGCTGCTTATTGACTTTGTTATCTTTACCAGGATCAGCGATAGGGGTATTCTGCTTATTTTGGTCTAACAAATGAACTTTTCGACCTTCTTCAATAGGCATTTTTGCTCGGCCATTAAACTTAGCACCTTCATGAACAATTAAGCATGGAGTGTCAACATTGCCCTCAAAAGAACAAGTATGAGTTAGTTCTACACGTCCTTTAGCGGTCAGGCTGCCTTTAACGACCCCTTGAATAATAGCCTCGTCAGCAACCACATCAGCATTGATAACAGCAGCTTCTTCTATAATCAAAAGCCCCTCAGATACAATTTCGCCTTCTATCTTGCCACCAATACGGCTTGAGCCTCGGCAATACAGCTTTCCATTAAAGTGACAACCGCTTGTCAAAATGGTTACTGCGGCTTCACGATTTACAACCACTTTTTTAGTTCCCGATTTAGCTTGCTTCTGATTCCCTGAAAACAAAACTTATCTCCTCAAGCTGCAGTAATGCATTTTTAAAAAAGATCTCTATGAACATGTTAAACTAGATTCGAAGGTTCAGGAACCATATAAAGTGCCTACCATGTATCTTAAGACCAAAAACACAAGCTCTATTGTAACACCATTGACCACAAACTCAATAATATCTAGTAAATACAGATGGTTATATCAATCCAACTGGAAAACAGATCATATTTCATCGCTGAAGTCTATTTCACCTTTAAGAAGCCTAAGCCTCTTAAAACCGCCACCTAGCTCATTCTTTATGAAAAACACAAAGATTTTTGACGGTCAGTGGCTTTTAGAGAGCCTCGAAGATAGCCGCTCAGTGTTTGGCTGGGCTAAAATCCATGGGTATCAGTTGAATTTCTCTAATTTTTTCTTAATGTTTTATTTACCCTGCCAAACGGAGCGTTACGAGCAGCTCTCGCTGCTGGTTTCAGCGACATTTATAACTGGTCACTGTGATCAGTTAAACCTTATAGATTTAGAAAATCACGACAATGCCCAGCTAGACCAATTAGGAATCGAGAAAAGAGAAATTATTTCCTTCGACCGCAGAGCATTAGATGGCCCTTCTCTTAAAAAACCCGACAACCACTTTCACAG
>JANQHA010000158.1 GCA_028282865.1 Oligoflexales bacterium | reverse complement strand
AATTACAACATGGCCTTAGAAAATCTGGTTTATTCTACGGAGCTTCGACATGGATTACTACAATGGGTGTTTTTCATGGAATTTTTACCTATTCACCTTTTGTTCCCGAGGACCTATTTGGTTCAACTTATTCTAGTTTTATAACTCTAGCTCATATGGGTTTGGCAATGCACTACCTTAGTCACCTAAACCGCGGTATTCATGCCTCGGAAATGCCACCAGAGAGTATGACAGCTGAGCATGAAGAAAAGAGCGGGCACTTAAGCTTTAATGAAGATCCAGGGAATGGGCTCGCGCCGCAACTATCTTCGCTTGGGCAATCTGCTGCTGTGGGAGCTGGACTACTTGCTGGTCTTGCTGGCGGGCACTTTGGTCCCGAGCTTTTAGGCTTTGGTGAATTACCTTGGTACAAGGATTTAATTTCTTATGCGCTTGGAGTGGCACCGGGAGGTATTGCTGGCTTGCATATGGCCGGAGGTGGCTTTCCTCTAGCCTCATTGATATCTGGTAGACTCGGATGGAACGGGATAGGACAAATGGGCGCCGCTACTACGGCTGGTCTGGGTGTTCATCCACTCGCTTATGCAGCGTACAAAGGTCCTGGTTATTTATGGCAAAAGGCTTTGAAAGCCCGCGACTGGGCATTTCGAAATATCGTTTTATACTTCGTAGCCGATCGTCTGTTTCGCGCAGGTGGCGGCACCGGCTTAAGAATTCCAACTGACCGAGAGATTTTAATGACCCACCTGGAAAGTGGACCCGGAGTATCGACACAAGTTTTTTATACGACCCCTGTGGAAGACGCTTTATATGCAATGGTTGTTGACATGAACAACGAAAATTTGGATTTATGGGGAAATAGAGTTTCTGGCCAAGTGGGTGAGGCTAGGAACGACGCTTCAAAAGCCATCCAAGACACGACCGACCTTTTTTTAGCGCTTAGAGGCCAAGAGACGGGAGTTGGCGGTATCAGGGCCAATGAACCATTATACCGGCAAGTTCATAAATGGGCTCAGGATGTAGAATCATATGTCAGTGAGAGTAAAGAAAAACGCAAAGAATCCATGGGTGGTTATCTTGAAAGTGTATTTAACGCTAAAAAGCTAGTTAGATATAAGGAAGCAGAGCTTAAAGAAATACTTAGCAAGGGCGCCAAGCTTGCTCAAGATTTTTATGAAAATATCGGTTTCTTGCACATGAATAGTCGCGAGCAAATGACCGAGTTCTGGCAAAGCCATAATGCCGAGAATGGTGATTGGCTTAAAGTCGCAGCAAACCACCTTCAGCGAGTATTTGGAGACGAAGTTCTTATGCCGTTCGAAAAAGCTGACCAAAACCTTAGGATACACGTCGGATCCTCTGCTCTTGGTGAGGTTTTCGATTCTATTTTAGATGCAAGGGCTATTGATTTTGGCAATACTAATGATGTTATTGATATCGGCCCAGTTGTTAAAAAGGTGGATAATCATCTACCAAATACGGACCGTCTAATCGAGTCACCTAGTAATGTCTGTAAAGGGTTGTTTGCTTCTAAAATTTACCAATGGCGAGCGCCCTAAAGTTTGTGAAAGTTCATGCATGAGTGCTGTTATATAAATAACTGTAATATGCCCCATTTTCTGTGACTTTTTTATGATGATCTGACTGCTGAGTTGCCATTAGGTTATCGTAATATTAGAATTGGTTATTATAATCACTTCACCATCAGATAAGGAGATCAAGATGGCTTTTCACTTAGAAGTATTGCTTTGTTTTTCAGTTATTTATGGATCGGTAGCCGCCGCGTCGGGGGAGGTGACTGGTATAAACGATGCTTTTGATCTTTCCCTAAAAGAACGACTTATGATTGAATACATGAGGAATGTTGAAACATATGGTGTACAAAATATTGATGATGGCTGGTATAAAGGCACCTGTCACTCTGATTGGGACCAAAATGAATGGGACAGTCTTCTGTGGGTTAAAAAAGGCAAAGTATGGTATGAAGTATTTCATAAGGGAACACTGGATGATATCAGTGATGCTGAGGCCAGAGATATCCATAACTCTATTAACAAGATGTTTGATGATTTAAAAACAACTGGCCACCGGAATGAAGAGGTAGGTAGTAAGCCTATTTTCTCATCTATAGGCTGGGCTCGATTAAACGTTCGGGTTTCTCGTGATAAACGTTTCCTCCACTCTTGGGGCCACTACTCACTTCTTACAGACTACGTTTCGATAGCTTGTAAGTATTCTGTAGAAGATGTTTCTAAATAAATAGTTGGGTAAATGTGTTTAAAATCATAGGGCTTCATTGCAAGACCTATGATTTTTTTTATTCAATTATTTTACTTAGTCTAAGAACTAACGAATCAAGTTCACTCTGGGTGCTTGCAAAACAATTCGCATGTGCCACCTTACGTCCTGGCCGATCTTCTTTGCCGTAGATATGTAGAGAGGTGTTCGGTTCAACGAAGTCTTCTATAGAAGGTGTTTTGCCAATAAAATTTACCATTCCAAAAAAACCTTTTGGAATAGTAGCACCTAAAGGCATTCCTGAAACCGCTCGGATATGGTTTTCAAACTGTGAAGCTATGCTGGCGTTCTGGGTCCAGTGTCCCGAGTTATGGACCCTAGGAGCAATTTCATTTGCAATCAGCCGATTTCCAGCTACAAAAAACTCGACGGTTAACACACCGGTGTAGCGAAATTCAGTGGCTATCTTTTCTGCGCACTCGATGGCTTGCCTTGCAATTTTGGAGTCTGAGATAGATGAAGGGGCAGTAGATTGTTTTAGAATTCCACCAGAGTGAACATTTTCAGTAAGAGGGTAGGGTGCTGAATTCCCTTTGATATCAAATGCACATACCTGAGAGACCTCACGATCAAAAGGTATTAACTCTTCAACAATTAAGTTGCACGAGCCAAGCTCTTGCCAAAGTTGATCATTATAGTCTTCAAGTTTGCGTAGAACCCTTTGCCCTTTACCATCATAACCTTGCCGTCTGGTTTTTACGACACAGGGGAATCCAACTTGTTCTACTGCTTTGGATAGTTGTTGAGAATTGTCTGCAACCTCGTAGCGAGCAAACGGTATGTCTAATCTCTCGAATAATTCTTTTTCGTAGAGCCGATCCTGCGAAGTGAGCAATGCATCGATAGATGGTCTAATTTCGACCGAAGAACTTAGCACTTTCAAGGTATCGACCGGTACGTTTTCAAATTCATAGGTAATGACATCGAGATCTTTTGCAAAGGATTCGAGTGCCGAGATGTCGCTATAGTCTGCAGTAACCCCTTCGGCTACTTGCTTAGCCGAGGTGTGCTCTACTGGGTCAAAGATTCGAAATTTTATACCTAACGGATAGCCAGCTAGTGCTAGCATGCGGCCTAACTGACCTCCACCCAAAATTCCGATCTTCATTCTGCAGGCTCCGGCTGAGCCAGCACCGCTTCAGTTTGCGCTTTTCTAAAAGCAGAAAGCTTAGCCATAACTTGCTGATCTTGACTGGCAATGACAGATGCCGCTAATAGACCAGCGTTGAATGCGCCTGCATCTCCTATTGCTAAAGTTCCAACAGGAACGCCCTTTGGCATCTGAACTATCGACATAAGTGAGTCAATTCCATTTAAGGCCTTTGACTTTACTGGGACCCCAAAAACTGGAAGAATGGTTTTCGATGCCGCCATACCCGGCAAGTGCGCTGCACCACCAGCACCAGCTATGATCACTTTTAAACCTCGACTTTGTGCCGACTCTGCATATTCAAAAAGTAGATCTGGCGTCCGATGAGCTGAAATGATTTTCACTTCATTTGCCACACCTAACTCATCCAGTATTTTTGAAGCATTTTTCATGGTTGGCCAGTCTGATTGGGAGCCCATGATAATTCCTACTTGTGGTTTTGACATTTATAACGCTCCAAGGCAGGTAGATGAAATCACAAATCTTCCATAACAAATTTTGTTAGGAGATGAAAGTCCCGTATTTAATTACTCCAGTCAGCTCGCAAATACACCCTCATGCTTCAGCAGGTACTCCTTCATCTGTAGACCCCCGGCAAACCCGGTCAAATCCCCCGATTTTCCAATGACTCTGTGGCACGGCACTACGATTGAAATGGGGTTCTTACGATTTGCCCCGCCTACTGCGCGAGCAAGTTTAGTGGAGCCAAGCTTTTCGGCTTGCTGAGAGTAGGAAAAGGTTTTGCCAAATGGAATCAGAGATAGTTGCTTCCAGGCCTGAATTTGAAAATTGGTTCCCACTGGGTCGAGCTCCAAGTCAAATTTTTTGAGCTCTCCGTGAAAGTATTGATCAAGCTGGATAGCTGCGGCATCGGCATGTTTGTTAATACCTTTGCTTAAAGACGAGAGGGCCCTCCTACTCTTAGCGTCTCGTAGATCCTCCTCCCATAAAATCGCCCTAACTCCTTTAGCTGAGCATACGACGTTTAGGATGCCAACCGGTGATTGATACTCGGTCGTCATAAGCTGACCAATAAAAGTATTTCTATGAAACCTCATTTTTCCTCCATTATGATGACCACAGTGTAAAGACTGCATACGGGCGAAAAGGTCGCCACTTATTAGATAACTCTAAAACCTCTTTAGCGCTGGCAACTCCTTGGCTACTTGCTAGTGCTTTACGAAGACCTAAATCCGATGATGGAAACGCGTCAGGATCTTTTAATGCTCGCATTGCGATATATTCGGCTGTCCAGTCGCCAATTCCTTTGATGGACTTAAGCGATCTTTTAAAGTCACTAGGGTCCATTGCTTCATTAAATAAATCGTGTTCCCGGATAAAACGAGCAAACCTATGTAGGGTATCGGCACGAGCTCTGCTCAGGCC
>JANQHA010000065.1 GCA_028282865.1 Oligoflexales bacterium | reverse complement strand
TCTATTTTTTCAAGAAAGTCGATAATGTAATCTTCGTGAGCTTGTTGTTTAACTAACTAGGCCGATTGGCCCGGCGTAGTGATGTTGAGAATGATTTACTACTAAAGTGATAGCAAACTAAATAAGACAATCTGACCCATCATTATCTAATTTTTCCTCGCTAGTGTTCTTATATTATTTTTACGATTTGAAATTTTTCGGTTACCTGTATAGTTGCCGAAAGGGAGTTGTAATGAGCCAAGACAAGTATTTGGACAGAGCGGTCGGCCTGCCTGGAGCCGTGATGATGGGCCTTGGCTCAATTGTCGGTACGGGGGTTTTTGTTAGCCTCGGTATCGCAGCAGGGTTGAGTGGGCCGTTAATGATTTTATCGTTGTTATTTGCGGGTATCCTTGCCATCTGTAACGGGCTTTCGAGTGCTCAATTAGCCGCTGCGCATCCTGTAAGTGGGGGCACCTATGAGTACGGTTATAAATATATTAGTAGCTGGGCTGGCTACCTTGCGGGGTGGTTATTTATTTGTGCGAAAAGCGCCTCCGCTGCGACTGCTGCATTAGGTTTTGGTGGTTATTTTATTCAACTATTAGGCCTGAATTTTTTGAATCCATGGCAGATAGGGCTGCCAGTAGCTGCCTTGATAGTCATAATCGCTGCTCTAGGTATTAGACGCTCAAACCTAACTAATATTCTCATAGTTTCTATTACCTTAATCACCCTAGGGGTGTTCTTTTTGACCGCTATTTGCCACTTCGATATTGACCACTTTTCTCCTCTCCACTTAAACTTGGTAAATGATAGAAACGTTGTCCCATCGTTATTAGAAGCAACCGCATTGATGTTTGTGGCTTATACGGGTTATGGACGGGTTGCAACACTTGGAGAAGAGATTATCAATCCAGTGAAAAATATTCCCAGGGCAATTATTCTGACGCTAGCTGTTTCTTTTACAATATACATACTTGTGGCTATAGCCTCGCTAGGTGCTGTCGGCGCAGAATCTTTTTACCTGGCAACCACTCAGAGTGCAGCGCCTTTGCAAGCTATTTCTAAAGCTATCGACACTCCTTTGGTTGCTATTATTTTGTCTGTCGGTGCGATGACCGCGATGCTAGGAGTTCTGCTAAATCTGGTACTTGGGTTATCTAGAGTGGTCCTTGCTATGGGAAGAAAAGGGGACCTGCCGTCATTTTTTTCGCAGATAGCGTCTTCTAATCGGACGCCAGTTATAGCTGTTTTAACCAGCGGAGCTATTATTATGGCCCTCGTCTTACTTAAGGATATCCAAGTAGCATGGTCGTTTAGCGCGTTTACGGTTTTGATTTACTATGCTGTAACCAACATCTCAGCTCTTAGGCTGCCCACGGATAGGCGCCTATATCCGCGTTATGTATCTTGGCTAGGTTTGCTTGGGTGTCTCTCGTTAGTTTTTTGGGTTGATGTCCAAGCCTTTATTTTGGGATCTTTGCTAATAATAGCGGGCCTCCTGTGGCGGATAGCTTATAGGCGTCTTATTAACTAGTTAAGCAATCATTTTTTAAAGTTGTTTAGGCAAAATAATATATGGTTGTCTTTTGCTAAATCGCAGATTATAAGGCCCTAGAACTTGGACTAGGAGTGATATATGAGACACGTTACTAAAACATTATTTCAGTTGGTATGTATTTCAGTATTTGCGGCATCATACGCATTCGCTGATGCGAAGTTAAAAGGAACTATTAAACTCTCCGGGCAAACCGATAGCGAGAGATTGAAACTTGCCAAGATTTCTTTGGTTGATGCTATTCAAAAAGCGACGAAAAAAAATAACGGTAAAGCCACCGAAGCTGAACTAGAGGAAGAGAATGGCTTTCTTGTGTTCTCAGTAGAGGTTTTGGGCAAAGACCAAAGGAAAAGGAAGGTTTACGTCGATGCGGGAACCGGGGAGATTCTGAAACCTGTTAGATAAAGCCAGCGCTCACGCTCGGGTCGGATTTTTAAATAGTAAAAACAGCAACTTAAATTTTGTAAAATTCTGCTTTTTTATTCGATTTTTATTGGCTGTTTTGATAATAGACACGGTCTAACTATCGGATTTTTCTAGCGTGAGAAAAGGTGATTTATATGGTTCTTTTTAGGTTGAAGTCACACATTTATCTGTCCCTACTGCTAGTATTTATCAGCGGACGTCTGTTTGCAGAGCAGCATGTTATCACCTTGAAAGGCTCACCTGACGATGCTATTGGCTTGCTTCTAAGCCTAAAGCAAATAAAAGAGAACGACTCATACGCTAAAGGCGTTATCATACTCGAAGGACCAGCGGGCACGGTTGCTTTTAATAGTCATTTTATAGAGCTGACGCTTCGTAATTTCGGCTTGGAGCAAAAATTTGAGGTCATGCATGGCTTTGTCTGGGATGACGCTATTGAGAAAGATATTAGGGCCAAGGCTCATGGACTTGGGATTTTAAACGAGCTTTATAACTCTGATTTATTGTCAAATTTATTGACCGAAAATCAAATTAGTGCCGAAATAAAACCTCCTGATGCAGCTATTAATAAGCTGATAGAGATCTTAAGTGGTCAAGAAAAGGTAAACATAAGGTCGTTTTCGGAAGGTTCGACTCTCATTGGCGCCCTTTCAGGTCATTTCAGCTTGGCATCAATGCGGCAAGCCGCCTCTAATGGTTTGTTGCACATCAACTCAGAATTGTTCGGTGATAATATCAAAGAAATGAGGTGGATGGCTGGAGGAAGGCTAGACCCAAAGGGGGAAATCTTAACGGTCACACGGTCATGGGCTATTCTATTTAGTATTTTTGGAGGTAGTTCCGCTGTTAAAGTTATTAATGCCATCACTGCTCACCCGCGAACTGTTGTTTTTGGGACATCGAGGCTAGCGGGAAATCTTAAGTGGTCCAAGAGCCTTTACGGAGGTTACGGGACGGTTGCCAACGGGTTAGGTCTGGATTCGAGCGAGGTAGAGCAAATCAATCGCTATCTGACTATCGACCTATCTAATAATTGGATTGAAGCCGTAAAAAAGATGCTTTTAGAGTCCTTACCTGAGGAAGAAAGAAGTACCGAAAAAGGCCAGAAGATTCTTGATATTCCTCCAAACTATGCAAGCACTCTTGGTGCTTTTGTCGGTATGATCTTGTTTGACCTAAAAGACAACGGACTGATTGATGCTAGCAGCATGGGACGTCGCTTCGAAATGGAATCAGTTTCTTATATTCTTTCAAATGAGCAGCTGGGAATTAGTTCTGATTCATTACACCGACTAAGCTGTAGAAGAGTCAAACTCAATGACACCAAAACGGTAGAAAGTCATATCAATTTTAGTAGACCGGTAGGCACGGCTCTAGCTTTTTCACTGGCACAGATGCGATCTAACCTGGAGGCTGCTCAGGGTGGTGGTATCGATGCGAATGATATTGAAAATCAGGTCGAGTCTTTTCGAAGAGTCTACGATCAGGAAATTTCAAAGCACACCGATAACGACGTCTTTGAAGCGCTACTTCGTCACTACTCATTTGGCGAGCTATTTAGTGGCCATAGACTGACTGCTATTGAAAATGCAGTTCCATTAATCATATTTACCGATTCGATGGTTGATGATGTTTTAGGGCTTGTGCCGCTATTTCAGACGATGATTGCTATCAAATCAAAACGTCCCATCTATATTATAACGCAGTCCTTCGATACCCAGTTACAGAAGGCATATCTACATAAAGCCATTGGACCATTCGAGATAGGTGGTCTTGATATATCGATTGTTGCTGGTAGTGGTGGGGACACTTTAGACAGCGAAACTCGGCGAAAATTAAATGGGTTTGCAATAACTGGTGGCGAGTTTTTATCGAGTTCTGTACTCAACCCACAAGAGATCGCACTTTTTGGCAATAACCGTTCGAGTGAGGACGGCCTAGGTTTGCTGGAAGAGCTGCTAATAAAACAACAGGTTCCGGTAGATATTATTGCCCTTAGCGATGTTAGAGATTTAGCAATTCTCGCTAAAAACCACGGGTTTCATGCGCTAAAGTCTGTGAACCGTATCGTGGCTCTAGGGATGTTTAAATGGTCTGATAACAAGGCAGTTCCGGCTTACAATGGCAGTATCTTTAACTTTATGAAAACTCATGAACCCCTTATGGAGTTTTTTAGGCAGTGGCAGGATACGGCCGTGATCTCTAATTGGCGAACCGAATTTTATCACCTCCCTACTGATCAGGCTTGGAGCCTAGACGTAGGCACTGTAATAAATGGCGGTAGGGTTTCTCATGATCGGTTTGGTAAATTATTAGATCAGATTAGGCGAACGACCTCATTTAGGTCTTTAGGACGAATGCTTTACAAGGGCTACTCTGAGGACTCTGACAGCTTTAATAGCTCGCTTAAAAGGCATCAACTAGATATTGATACTGTTAGCGTAAGTGACATATATGCTGCAGACTCTTTGGCTACGATAGCAGCCATTAGTTTGCTTTTTGAAAATAACCCAACCCTGACTTTGAAACTGCCTGAATGGACCCATGTTCCCATGGATATTTTAAGTGTCTCTGAAGACGGTGAAAGTATTGAGGTTGGGCGTTCGACTGATGAAAGAGTTCGATCTTTTATGCTTGAATCCCGGCTTGGTGAACGGCAAAAAAATAAAGAGATATTTGCTAGCGTACTTCTCGGGTCCCTAAAACAAACGCGGCAAGCCGCGCAGGCTCTTGATAATGATATGACCTACGAAGCAACAAATCTTGGTAGTATTGCAAATAATTGCGCAGGTTTATTCAGGTAGTCAATATGATATTATTTCTGACTAAAGCCATCGGCATTTAATCGTAGGCTGGTGGAACTTACCTGTCTTTATCATTTAGTATTAACACAGGCCTTGAAAAATAAATGAACCTACTAGGCAGTTTATTCCTGTTTACCTATTAGAAGTCATGCCGATATAATACTTCCATATTAACTACAAGGAGTCAGTATTGATGAAGATTTTCATTTCTTTAGGGGTATTAGTTTTTCTTGGGCAAATCAGCTTTGCAAGTCCTCCCATTGGCACAATATGTCCAGCGGACCGAAGTGAAGTAGATAGCGAAACTATTGACATGCTACCCGAGACCGGCGCGAATAATGACGCTTGCCGCCAAGCACTTAGTACTCCGTACCAAGATGCGATTGATTTATATAGGGTCACTTGTGATCGCCTTGGAGGAACGGTAGCTATTGATTCCGAAATAGAATACACACAAGGTGAAGGTGAAGTCGAGTGCTACGTCGATGGAACCTTTGCTTGCTGTACTGCGGCACCGAGTGCGGCTTTTTGGTAGCCTGCGAAATAATTCTTTATCCTGTTTTCGAGTTTGAAATTTAGCAAGACATTTAAATGCCCCGGGGTAGTACTGACTACTCCGGGGCATTTATTGCTATGACATAAACCTACTATTCCGTTTGCTCGTTGACATGTTGCTCTAACGCGCGCTTGATGCGGTGGTCATTTAAAATATCTTTATTGACCGCATCGGTGTGTTCTAAGCCTCGGTTTTTCAGTTCGTAGTAAAATTTCACAATCTCCTTACTATAATAGTCTTTATCGGAGCATCTATAACAGTGACGATTTTGCAGGTTATCGGATAATGAAAGTAATTGATAATCCAGTAGGTTATACCCCTTACTGTTAGTGACATCAATAGTTACTTTAAGCTCAATAAGGCGGTCTAAAACTTCCACCATTTTTTTGTATTCAGGTTCTTTAGCCATGGTCAAGCCGACAATAATGTGCGAATCGTATTGCCCAACTCTTTGGTCAAGCCTAGCACCTTTTTCAAGAAGATAATCGATCCACTCGACTGACATCATCATAGTGGCGTAGTATAGCAAAGAGTGATTACGGTAGTCGGGGTCTTTAAAGTTCACATCGACTCCTGCACCTAGCAGGTAATCTATAATATCTCCAGCTTCGGAAATATTGCAACGAAGGGCACTTATTAAATAAGGACCTAGTTCGGCGTCGGTAAGAGTGCCTGTTTCGACAAAAAACTTAAAACTGGTTTTGAAGTTGTCATCGCTCCAGGAAGCCATGGTGCATCGGTTAACACGGTATAACTTCTTAAACCAGTGCCGCCAGATTTTAGGTGAGATATCCTTCTTGCTAAGCGCTTTTATAAGGTCAAACGATCTGCTGTTGACTCTCCTTATGTCCCCATTACGAGGTCCCGATGTATACGAATCAAGGGCTTCAACTAACAGGGTCTCGAGCCCCTTTTGGTCAATAGTTGCTTCGTTAAGGAGCGTGATAGCATCTTCGATCTTTGCCCCCCGGACTAAGCGTAAAGCATACCTTCCAACCCAAGTCGGCCGAGCATGCTCAGATAATGCTAAAAATCCTATAATTTTTAAGTAGGTCGCTCTACTAACCTCAGTCGCTGAGGCATAGCTGCCACTTTGAATCCGTTCTGCAATAATATAAGGCCGATCAGAGTCAATCCTAGTAAGGGGCGTTAGTTTTTTAACAACTTCAAGCCGTCCTGCTAAGGCGGCAGTCTCAAGCGGAGTGTTGCCACGATAGTTCTTAAAGTTTATATCCACTTTATCTAGAAGACGCTCGATAGTGGCTAGGTCTCCTCTATTAGCAGCATAATCGAACTGGTACTGGAGCTTCTCGGACTCGTCTTTAGTCTCAGCTATAATTGACTCATATAAATTACTAATATCGTAAAGTGAGATTTTGAAAGGCTTACTAGCATATCGCCAGGAGAAGCCAATTAAAGTGCACGTTCCTTGCTCCTCTGTTCTTACCGATTTACTTGGAAATTTTTCCTTAATTCTTATCGTGCCAAACTTCCCTACGGCTACTTCAATAATATAACTAAAACTACAATTATTATCTGTTAGAGTTGCCTGAGCTACCGCGCTGTAAATCCCTTTGTTGTTCCGAGTAAGCTTAATCTCACCTGGCCCTTCCCAGCCGCGACGAACGACTGTGAT
>JANQHA010000640.1 GCA_028282865.1 Oligoflexales bacterium | reverse complement strand
TTTAATCGTCCGGCTCAACGGTTAACTTCCACATGAAGTCTATCATTCTGTATTATCAAAACTCTTTGATCTAAAAAAATTATGATTATTCACGCGAATACTATGTACACGCTAAAATTTTATGATACTATTTAGTTAGGTCTTTGAAATGTACTAAGTTTTATTCATCGCGTGTTTTGCGGTGAAGGTATTCGGGGCTCTTCTGCAGTTCCTATGGAGCTGTTTAGCGTTAACTATTTTAGGAGGATTCAACGTTGGCTAAGAGGAAGGCAAAAAAAGCTACAACAAAAAAGGCGACTACTAAGCGTAAGACCAAGCGCAAGGCTACTAAGAAAAAAGCCGCAAAAAAGACAAAGCGCAAAGCTACAAAACGCAAAGCAGTCAAAAAAACAACTAAGCGAGCAGCTACTAAGAAAAAAGCTACAAAGCGTAAAACAAAAAGAAAAGCTGCCAAGAAAAAAGCTACTCGCAAAAAAGCCACTAAGAAAAAGGCCAAAAAGAAAGCAACTAAAAAGAAGGCTACTCGAAGAAAAGCTGCTAAGAAGACAACTAAGCGAGCAGCTACTAAAAAGAAAGCGACTAAGAGAAAAGCTACTAGAAAAAAAGCTACTCGTACCAAAAAGAAGTAGAAATTTAGTCGTAGATAGCCACAAACTGAATAATATTGTAAAGAACACCCTCGCCGAACAAACTGAGCGAGGGTGTTTTTATTTGTGATTTCAATGAATTATCTAATCTAGCTCATATTAATCCTGAAAGTACTTGCTACATACAACTCTTCATTGCATAACTTTATCCTCTGTTTTTTTAGGCTTTTAGGTTCTTTTCTCGAATAAAGGAGATATCCACTGGTGGTTTTAGTTATTTATGGCTGCGCAGTTCTGGCGATTATTACTGCAGCAGTTTACGCAAAGAAGGTTATGGCGGTTTCGGTTGAAGGATCTGGAACCACTGAAGAGGTTCAAAAGTTTAAAAACATATCGGGGGCTATCAGCGACGGAGCTATGGCCTTTCTCAACCGAGAGTATACCTACGTAGGTATCTTTACGGTTTTATTTGCTTTGTTCATGGTATTTGCTCTAAACGATAGCGGTACAGCGATTAACGAGGGGTTATTTAGTGCTATAGCTTTTTTAGCTGGAGCGCTCACTTCATGTGCATGCGCTTATTTAGGGATGCGCATAGCAACCTTAGGTAATGTCAGAACGACCATCCAAGCTCGCAAAGGGATCAAGGAAGGTTTTGCAACCGCTTTTCACGCCGGTGCAGTTATGGGCTTTGGTCTTTGTGGGCTGGCGGTTCTTGGGCTGATCTCCATGTGTATTATATATAGCCAATTTATCCACGAACCCCACGTGCTGATGGAAATGGTTGCTGGTTTTGGTCTCGGTGGATCGACGGTTGCATTGTTTGCTCGTGTAGGCGGCGGTATCTATACTAAGGCTGCAGATGTTGGCGCCGATTTGGTCGGGAAAGTTGAACAGGGAATTCCCGAAGATGACCCTAGAAACCCGGCTGTTATTGCTGATAATGTCGGAGATAATGTCGGAGATATTGCAGGGATGGGTGCTGACTTATTTGGCTCTTGTGCTGAAGGAACTTGTGCTGCACTGGTCATTGGTGCCACCGCAGTGGCGATCACTGAAAGCACCTCTGCCATGCTCTATCCAATCCTCATTTCAGCGGTAGGAATTCCAGCTTGCTTGCTGACAGCTTTTTTCGCTCGTTTGAATTCCCAAGCTGTCTCAGCAGAACCGGCTCTAAAGAAACAGCTTCTGCTCTCAACGATATTTATGACCGTATGTATCTGGTTCGCCACTGAATGGGCTATGGTTGATTCTTTTATACTCGGGGAGCAGGTAGTAGAGAAATCGGGAGTTCTGATTTCGGTATTGTCCGGTCTTTGGTCAGGCCTACTTGTTGGCTACGTTACAGAATATTACACGTCTCACTCCTACAAACCGGTTAGAGAAGTTGCTGATGCCTCAAAAACTGGTGCTGCGACTAATATTATTTATGGCTTAGCTCTCGGCTATGAGTCTGCTGTCATTCCGGTGATTGCAATTGCGGTTACCACTTACCTATCTTGGTCTTTGGCAGGAATGTACGGTATCGCAATGGCAGCAATCGGTATGATTTCGACTATGGCTATTGGCTTAACGATTGACGCTTACGGGCCGGTTGCTGATAACGCTGGTGGCATCGCTGAAATGAGTGGCCTTGAATCCGGAGTTAGAGAGCGAACAGACTTACTGGACGCTGCTGGAAACACTACCGCTGCAATTGGTAAAGGGTTTGCGATCGGTTCGGCTGTATTGACTGCATTAGCTCTTTTTGCTGCATTCCTTACTAGAAGCGGAGTCGAAACCTTAGATCTTTTGTCACCGCTAGTTTTTGCGGGAATGCTGGTCGGTGGTGCCTTGCCATTCCTATTCACCGCGCAAACTATGAAAGCTGTTGGTATCGCAGCTTTTGATATGATTGAAGAAGTCAGGCGCCAGTTTCGAACTATGCCCGGAATTATGAAGGGTGAAACTCCTCCAGATTATAAAACCTGCGTAGCGATTTCGACTACTGCTGCTCTGAGACAAATGATTGCTCCTGGATTGTTAGTTATGGCAACTCCGTTAGTTATCGGCTTCTTATTTGGAGTAGATGCAGTTGCTGGCCTTTTGGCTGGGTCTTTAATCGCTGGACTTGTGATGGCTCTATCATCTTCAAACTCTGGTGGTGCTTGGGACAATGCTAAGAAGTATATCGAAACTGGTAAGCTTGGTGGTAAAGGTTCTGATGCTCACGCTGCTGCCGTCGTAGGAGATACTGTAGGTGACCCATTCAAAGATACTTCTGGCCCGGCGTTAAATATTTTGATGAAGCTAATGGCGATTCTAAGCTTGGTCTTTGCTCCTTTCTTCGTTTCTCATGGCGGAGTATTGCTTAGTTGGATTAAGTTTTAGGTTTATTTGATAAAATCATAAAAAAGCCGACCCTAACTTTAGGATCGGCTTTTTTTTTGCTGTTATTGTACCTGCGGTTTAGGGGATATAGTTTGTTTGAATGATATCAACACTTCTGTTGTCGCAGATTCCCCGGTGATCAAATGGGAACATCCATAAGATCACAATTGCTTTTGCACTTGTGCTGTGCGCTGTCACGACGATTTCTTCTCTAGCAGCGTGAGACGCAAAACTCATGCTGTGAGGATTTGTCCCATAAGATGCTAAAAACTTTTTTGTGGTAGTATCTTGTCCGTAGTCGAAGCTTGACATAATAGAGTTTTGAGCAAAAGCAGCGACACTTCTATAAGTCTTTATTTCTTCTTTTGTCCGTTGGTCTTCTGTTGGCATAGGAAATAGTCCAAGGCACCTAACCCACTTATCGATATTCATAGTTTGCTTATCAAGGCTTATAGTTCTTTCTTCGAAATTGAGTACTATTTCAGAAAGTTTACCTTCACTTTGGACTTTGAGTATGCGGCGGTGATCATTTTTCCCCGGAATAGTTTTCTGTTGGGATAGCTGACTATCAGCTCCGTTTTGTACTCCACAGCTAACTAAGAATAATGAATATACTAGGACTCGTAGTAGGGCCATGTCTAGTCTCCTCCGATGTGTTTTTGTGTATATACCTATTAATGCAAATTCTGGCCCCTACATAAGTATCTAATATTACTATTAATAATTTTTATATGTCTAGATTCTAGACGTCTAAGGCTCTTAAGTGACTAGCCTCTAGATACCCTAGGAGCCAGCACCGCTAAGCGCGGTTCAGACTTGTGGCGGTCCGTTCCAGGCAATATATTTTTCTCATTGCATTATAAGAGGTTATACATATAATGCCGTTCCACTAAAATTTTATTGAAATATTATGAAATCTATACAAGGAACCATATTTTCAAGGCTGATACTGATAAATAGCATATTTTTTCTATTTATTGCGGTAGTGGTGGCTTATGTCGCTGACCGGTTTGTCGAGGATTTTGTCATTCAAGATCGCAAAAACACCTTAGTTATGGTGACCAATAATATTTATTCGAATTATCACGCTCAGCTCCGAGTTTTGGAGGAGCTTGCTATAGCTGAGGGTTTTTCCACACTGAACTTAGCGAAGTCGGTGGAATCTACTAAGAACTTTTTTCGCTTTGAGAGAATTTATTCGACGATTCATGTCTATAAACCGTCAGGCCAAGTATTTTTCACGCTACGGCGAGATGGAACTCCTAGCTACAAGCAAACTCGAACGATCTTTAGTGATCACCCTAAAAACTTTGCTGCTCTTTTTCATCAGGTTTTACGCGAAAAAAGACCGCTAATTTCCGAAACATTTACCACTTCAAATGGCAATCTTTTTCAGACTTATATTGTTCCGGTGATAAATAAGAAATCGGGGCTAGTCACTGCAGTTATTTCTGGAGGGATCTTTCCCCACCATCGTGACATCAACCATTTGTTTAAGGGGTTAAACTTATCAGAGGCAAATTTTTTACTAATTAGCGATCGAGCTGGAAATATTATTGCTTCGGCAAATAGTTCTGATTCGGCCGCCGAGCAGGTGGTTAGCAAAGAAATTATGGAATATTACAAATACGGTCCTGGCACCCAAACAAAAGGTAATAATGTCTGGTATATTCGTGAAGAGCCAGACTATGTCATGATATCATACCGGATCAAGGGGTTGACTCTAACAGCTACTCTGGCTGTTCATAAAAAAATTATCTATCAAACAAGAAATAAAATTATAAGGTATCTGATAAGTACTTATCTATTTTGTTTTATCTTTATAATAGCAATATCTCGCTACACTTCCAAAAGGTTAGCATTACCAATTGAAGATATGGGTAAATATATCAAAGATATCAATCGCGGAAAGTATGAAGCATTATCTTTGTCTGACCGCGATGACGAACTAGCTGAGTATGTTAAGCAGTTAGATCAGATCAGAGCAAAGATTGTCAAAGATAAGACATTGGGGCATCTATGGAGTGAACGGATGAGAGATGATGTCAAATAATTTGCAAAAATTACTGTTAGCCAATAACTTTTTTCGAAGTTTTTCTTTAAATTTATCTCTTTTATACAGCGCGTCACTATTTATCTCCCATCTAGGCAGCAAAGCTTACTCTGGGATTTTCTTTATTGGAACTGTCACAGTAATTTTTATTTATATATTGATAATCCTTCAGAAGGAGATGAGCTCATACTTAACTTATACTGCTATTGCTGGGTTTCTTTTAATTGTATCTGTTTTACAAGGCATATATTTTGACTCTCCGGATCTGATATTTATTTATACTGTTAGTGTTCTAGCTGTTGATGTGATTAGTGGCACGATTAATGGCAACCTAATCCAATCGATTGTTCCTGGTAGCTCGTTCTCAACTGTATTTCAAAAACAAATGACTGTAGATCTGTCGGCTAGGATCATTTCTTCTCTAGTTATTTGGTCTTCGGTCAAGTTTCAGCTCCTGCATATGGTTCCTCTGTTAATTTGGTTACTTCTTGGAAGTCATATGGCCACTTTTTTGGCGATCGTGAAGCGTTATATTCAGCTAGATATTAAATCGTTATCGCGTCGCCGGAAGGTTCGAGAGTTTCTCGATAGTGTCACCTTTGTCAAAGATAATCTATTAGTTCGATCGGTTATTATTATAATGTCTTGGGCTTTTGCTGCAAAATTTCTAGTGGAAAATATTTTCTATGTTGGGTTGAGCCAGGAGTATAGCAGCGTTACTGAAGTATCATCCATTATTAGTATAACTAGTTTTGCCACTATTATATGTTCTTTGGTCTTTCAAAAGATTACCTATCGCTTTTTTGGCCTTAAGCCATCCACTCTATTATCATTTTTACCTATTGGGATTATGGCGCTGT
This sequence comes from Oligoflexales bacterium, assembly GCA_028282865.1. Classification (GTDB taxonomy): domain Bacteria; phylum Bdellovibrionota_B; class Oligoflexia; order Oligoflexales; family CACXFL01; genus JANQHA01. The sequence goes on along the minus strand of JANQHA010000640.1, from coordinate 3,960 downwards.
TGATCGGTACCATGGTGTATGGTGGTATTCTATCATTTGTAGGGCTCTTTGTGTTTTTTAAAGTTTTTAATACCTGCCTACAGATTCCGATAACAAGGCGATGCTTGGTGCCACTACCTGATGCGAGAAAGAAGAATATAGTCACATTGACCTTCTTGGTAGCTTCTGTCTCGAGTTTGGTTGTCAGTGGTTTGCTAAGTATATTTAAGCAGTACCTAGGCCTTACGCACTATTCAGTGCTGTTAGTTTTATGTACGATGCCATTGTTCTTTGTTCTAATAGATTTTGACCGTCACTACATTGGTAACTTATGGAACCAATTTAAAGAAAACTTTAATAAAGATTGGACTATGAATTCCTGGCTAGCTCCTTATAGCCTTGTTGGTCGTAAAAGAATCGATTTAGAGTCGGTAAAGGCTATTACTTATAAGGTCGATAGTATAGACGATGCTACCAAAGACGAGGTGGAGGATATCATACAGGGATATCAGTCGTTTGATTCGAAGGTTTTACACGACACCGTTCGTAAGCATTATAATCTGCTTCATCACTCCAATTCTATGAATGTGATTCAGGGCGTCCGTATTATTGGTGATTTATCAATGTCTCATTTACTCCCTTTCTTGTGGAACCTTAAAGACTCTAGCAATATTGATATATCGAATGCAGCTATAAAAGAAATTTATATCGATAGTATTTACGGCAATCTCAATACTGAGGGCCTGCGGTGTCATTCTAAACGGAAGATTAAATCTGTTTTAAGGCAAAACTTAGGGCGAGGTGATGATGAAATAGTTTTAACTAAGATTTCTCAGCTTTTGGCTTTGGACTTTAAAAAGACTATTGCGAAGTATATAGAGATCTTAGAAGTATACGACTATCAAGACTCTCCATGTCTTTGGAATTGTCTCGGTGACGACGGTCTAGACTTAAAGCCCTTTCTTAAAGCCATGATCGAGCATAACTATGAAGATGCCGAAGAGTACCGGGCAGTTTTGAGACATCTAGACTTAAGAACCGCTGTTTTGTTGGCTGGTAGAGATATTATAAATGACTCTACTGCTCGCCTTATGCGGGGTAAGTTTTCATTTTGGAGTATCACAGCTAATTCAAGATCTAAGAGTCAAATGAGAGTCTTTCAACACGCTTTATTTCTTCAGTTATTTTATATGCGTTCAGACCCATCTTTTGATTTGGTTTTGGATTCGATCAAGGATATCAACCAAGCTGATGATGACCAGAAATCCATGCTGAAGCAGGTACACTTAACAGCCTTGTCAGGCTCTTATAATGCAACATTATGGAAGTATTTCTATGCGAGAGCAGCTACTACGGGTTAATTTATAAGCTGGACATATGGAGGCTCCCAGCGCTCATAAATGAACGCTGTGGGCTGGATATTGATTGCGATCCTTCTATAGACACACTTTCTCTCTTTGAGCTAGAGTAATTTCGCCGAGGAGACAGGTTACTAGTTATCGATCAGTTGTTCAGCCTCTTCGTCAGTTATTAGAGATTCCTGAGAGTTTGTAAAATACTTCCACTGTATTTCGGCGATTTCTTGTGAGAAAGATTTTACTTTTTCATCGGCAGCGGAGTATCTAAAGTTGATGTTTGTTAAACCTATTTTAGAGAAGACTTCATCCATATTATTTACATGTTTTTTCTTGTCATCGACAAAGATAAGACGCTTCGGTTTGATGCCCATATTTTTAAAGAATTGAGAGAGAATGATCCCCTTATTATTTTTAGGACCGACGAAGAGCACACCGCCATGAAAGTCTACCGTCTGGTCACCGCTATAAATGAAGCCGTAACTTTTAAATTGAATATTGACCGATTTAAGCTGTTTTATAGTCGTTTTTTTAAGGTCGACCGGTCGAGCGGTAAGGCCAATAACTATAGCACCTTTAAGTTGAACACTTTTAATTAGTTTGGGGGTGCTAATTTCTACCGGCTGAACCTTTGTAACTCTCTGAACTTTGAGCCAATTTTTAATAGCTTCGTCGATGGCACGATCTTGACTGAGCCCTTCTTTCCTAAATTTTTTTACTAAATAACCAAACCATTGATCGCTTCCTAGAGTTTGCATCGGTTCTAAGATGGTATTATCTATATCCAGTATGATGATGTCTTCTGCTTTTGTATTTTGAAGTGCATCTTTGATGAATTTAGTTTCTTTCACTTCTGCGTATGCCTGGAATGCAGTGAAGACCATAAGTGATGTGATGAATGTTTTAGGCATTAATGTACTCCCTCTTAGTTAAGTGATAGTTGATTCTTGACAGAGATGAATGTATTCAATAGTAATTGATTCGTGAAATTATTTGTTTTTATCAAATCGATCAAAAAAAATGATTGAATGTCGGATGGATAAAATGAGAGACTTCGATAGTTTAGACACCCACTCTTTTAAGGCTTTTTGGGTTGCAAGTGAGCTGCTGAATTTTACCTTGGCGGCAAAGAAAGCTGGGTTAACCCAATCTGGCATTAGTCAGCATATCTCGAAGTTAGAGAGACAGCTTGGGGTGCCGTTATTTGAACGGGTAAATAAAAAAGTCTTCTTGACCGATGCAGGGAGTGCCCTTCGGACTTATATTGATAAGTATCTTGATGAGGTCGAAGAGCTTAAGGATAGCATTAGTTCCCAGGATCATTCGTTAAGTGGAGAAGTTTCTTATGCAATGCCGGCTAGTTGTTTGATGTCGTCTCATTTTCCGATGCTACTGCAAAAAAGACAATCCGACTTTCCTAAATTAAAACTGGATGTGACCTTGTGTCATAGTGATCAGGTGATCGAAAAACTATTAGACAACGAGATTCACTTTGGTTTTGTTACAAAAGGAGTAAAACATCCAGGGATTAAAATTACTCCTTTTTGTTGTGAGCGTTATATTTTAGTCGCGCCTAATAAGCATGTTTTAAAAGATCTTTCTATAAAGAGTCTCAGAGAGCTTCCATTTGTGGAACATCCTGATGCTAGTGTCTTATTTGACTTTTGGCGTAAGGCTCATTTTCCTAGAGCTAAGACGTTGGGTTGGTCAGAACTCAATATCGTCGGTCGTATGAATAGTTTAGCCGGAGCGATTCATATGGTTGAAGGTGGGATGGGACTTGCTGTTATCCCCGAGCATTGTGTTCAAGATCAGCTCAAATCACGATCCATCCATTGCTACAAAAGTGACGATGCTAAGGAGGTTACCAATCAGATTCACATTGCAACCCTCGATGGATCTCACGTTACCAGACGAGTTCAAACCGTCATTCAAGTTTTTTTGGATATGTAGGCTTAGATCTTACCCTCTTTAACCAGTACATAACCTCGGTTCTCTTTGGTGTCGAAGGTCTTCATGGCTGAGATAAAAAGTTCACTATCAACCCAAACCCAATCGGCTTTGTTAGGAGTTACATCTAGTACTAGAAAAGAGTCTGAGTCTTTATGGTACGCTCCAATAGGTGAGATATGGCCGCCTCCAGGCTGCTTTAGGACGGCTCTTTTATAATTGGCGATAATGTAGTCACCTTTGGTTTTCAAGTTTGCAATGAACTCTTTTTTAATCATGTTATTATCTAATTTATCCGTTGCGACTCTAAGCTTAACGTTTAACCCATGTCCTTCAAGAAGAGCAGCAAATTGACGAATTTGAAAGCCAAAGTCTTTGACTGGTTTGCCTTTTTTATTTTTCAAAATCTTCCCGCGCTTATCTCTAGCCGGTTTCCCCAGTACTGAGCTTCGAGATTTGGGGCTTTTAATAAAAACATTATTTTGAGTATAGCGCTCATAATAAGGGCTCCACTTGCCACCACCAGGAAGGTATTTTCTATCCCGACTTTGGAGTAGGGTTTGATCTTGGGGGAGCTGAAGCTTGCTGTTTCGAACTCTTAAAGCATTTAACACGATTGCAGCCGATGTGGGACCACAGAAAATCTTGTTAGTCTGGCCTTCGAAGTTATTAGCCA
>JANQHA010000442.1 GCA_028282865.1 Oligoflexales bacterium | reverse complement strand
TCTAAAAAGCTGAGGCACGAGCTTGAGGCGCGCGGTAGTATTTTTCAATCTACCTCAGATACCGAAGTATTTATGCACTTATTAGCGAAAAGTTCTTCTAGTGACCTAAAGCAACGTATTTTTGAAACCATGTCACAGGTGCAAGGTGCTTATTCGTTGGTGCTTATGGGTATCGGTTTTCTATATGCTGTAAGGGATCCCTTCGGTTTTAGACCGTTGGTCATTGGCAAAAAGAAGGGCTCTTACGTGGTAGCGTCGGAAACCTGTGCCCTGGATTTAATTGATGCTGAGTTAGTTAGAGAGGTTGAGCCGGGTGAGGTTGTTAAGATAACTACTCAAGGGCTTGAGAGTTTCACCAATAAAGCGATGAATGTTAATAAGTCGGCGTTCTGCTCTTTTGAGCCTATTTACTTTTCGAGGCCAGATAGCAAGGTTTATAATGAGCCTGTTTATAATATTCGCAAGAAGCTAGGCGAAGAGTTAGCCCATGAGGATCGGGTTGACGCCGATGTGGTCATTGCGGTCCCTGATTCGGGTGTGCCGATGGCTATGGGTTATGCCGCCAAAACGGGCTTGCCTTATGAGGTTGGGCTGGTGAGAAATCATTATGTCGGTAGGACTTTTATTGAGCCTAACCAAGCAATTCGGGACTTTGGGGTGAAGCTAAAGCTTAACCCGGTGCGTAATGTGATTTCAGGCAAAAAAATTGTAGTCATCGATGATTCGGTAGTACGCGGAACCACCTCGACAAAAATTGTCCGCATGATTCGAAACGCCGGAGCTAAAGAGGTCCATATGCGGATTGCATCGCCACCGATCACTCATTCTTGCTATTTCGGGGTTGATACTCCTAAGCGGAAGCACCTTCTTGCCGCTCAGTACTGTGTCGAAGAGATGTGTCGATTCATTGGAGCGGACTCTCTCGGGTTTCTTAGTCCCGATGGTTTAAAAAAAGTTTTGGGTGAGGGTTCCTCTAACCGTTACTGCTTTGGTTGCTTTGGCCAAGGATACCGGGAGGAAATTAATGACGAGGTCTCTACCCAGCCAACAGACCAAACCGGTGGCCCAGGGTTGCGCTATTCTTAGGGCTTTACTCAGCCTCAAGGCGGTCTAGTTTCAGTTCAATTGTGTGCAGCAACTCAAGTAAAATGCAGTGATTTAAATTCTGTTGCTCTCTTAGGGTTTCAATCTGCTGAAGAAGTTGATCAGCGCTAAAAGCTTGGCCTTTGGACTTAGGGTGTACCAGCTTTATAACATTTTGATGGTCAGATTGGTTCTTAGGTTTAGGTAATAGAAAAAGTTTACGAGATCTTTTCTTGTTCACAAAATACCTCCTTTAGTTTGAATTTTGCTTGTAACAGATTGTCAGTGGATTTGCCGCGGACACTTGATTTTGTCTCTCGGTGACCTCTGTGTCGCTTTTATAAGTCCTCCAGAGGCATTTCCTTCATTACATTATTTCATATTGAAATAACTATAATACATTAATATATATAGATAATTTTAATTCATTAATTGAATTATTCAGTTTTTATGGTATTTTACCGATAAGGATTTTGTATGGCAAAGAGAAGGATACGCCGATTCACTTCTCATGGATTTGTGCCTAACAAACATACCGGCATACATAAGTTGGTTCGGAGTTTTGTTGAAGCAGGTAAGTATGCGCCTACTGGGCACGCACGAGAAAGATTAGATCATAGAGAAGTGTTGATTCAGGAGGTTAGGGACGTACTACTGAATGGGAAAAGAGAAATTTATCATGATAAGTTTCATACTCACGATGACTATGGAAACTCAATTAACCGGTGGTCGTATGCTTTTTCTAAGCAAGGCCTTGATAGAAGGTTGAGAGTATGTGTTTCAATAGATGAAACTAGTGAGAAACCGCTTTTAATTATAACCGTAATTGATCTCTATTAGGGAAGAGCATGAAGAAAACGACGATATTTAATCATCTCGGGTTTCCAATTAAATTGGTTGATTGGCCTCATGTGAAAGTCGATGGTGAGTTAATCCCGGATGTCAACTATGAGAAACTCGAAGAGCTTATGTTTAAGCTTTTGCCTTTGAAGCCGACCAGACTAAGTGGCGCTGAAATTAAATTTATCCGGCATCATTTAGAGATGACTCAGGAGAAGTTCGCGAGATGGCTGGTAGATGAAACTGATGACTCAACCATTACTGTATGGGAGCGCGCGGATCTCAGTCCAACGAAGATGTCTAGGTCTATGGAAAGGTCTCTAAGAATGCAGCTTATCGGTGTTGTCTTAGAAAAGGAACGGCGTAAGACTATAAAACTAAATGAAGTTATGAGGTATTTAAGTGATAGCATCTCAAAAAAAAAGATAAGCCCGATTTCTTTGAGTGCGAAAGAATATTTTCCTATTCCAGATAAGTTACCCAAGGGGTTGTATGCTCATTAAGTGTTATGAAAACATCAGTTACTCTGGGCTTTCGAAGATTCAGAGCCTACTTTTCTTGCGGTAGAATCAATGCCTTTTAGGGTGTGTGTTCGCATTCTATTCCAAATCTGGGAACATGCAGGTTGCGCAGCTATCATCTCCTCGAAGTCGCCACGGTCTATTTTTAGTATAGTTGCTCCTGTCAACCACTGCGAACCGCTCACGTAGGTAGTCGCTCTGTCTGGCGGAAGTTTAGAGTACTTCCTTAGGTAATCAAGGGTTTCCATGGACCCGTAATTTGAATAGAAGGCTGCAATTCTCATAAGGTTTTGTCTTACCTCTAAAGAGAAGGTGGTTAATTGGTTTGGTGTCTTCATTTTTTCTAGCGAAGTCTCCAAAACCGCTTTTGCTGGATCACCCGACACTTGCCAGTGGCTTTTCATAAAGGGAAGCTCAAATTCCATGCGTGTTCTGAAATTAGATCGACAGTTCTTTGTAAGTACTCTTTAGAGAGTTTCACGTATAATATTAACTTTTCGAGGGTGTTTATATGGGTAAGGTTTTTGGCTAATTCGTTCTCGATGTTTTGAAGCTCATCACGTACTGCTGGATCTACTTTCATTCCTTTTTTAGATAACTTGCTTATCTTTTTATTAAGTTTCTGTGTCTCTTGTTGTACCGGTAAATTTTTTAGGTTAATAGCTTCGAGTTAGCATTGTCAATTTAAAAATCAAAATTATCCGGATCAGGCCCTATTCGCTTTCCTTGATCCAAGGCGTCGATGATACTCATGTCATCTGCCGTCAATTCGAAATCAAATAAGCCACCGTTTTCTTCAATACGGTGAGGCTTTGAGCTCTTAGGAATCGTCACTACGCCTTTTTGTAAATTCCACCGTAAAGTAACTTGAGCGATAGACTTACCATGTTTCGAAGCGATACGAGTTAGGTCTTCGATTGCAAAAATATGTCCTTGCATCAGTGGGCTCCAGGCTTCGTACACGATGTCGTTACTTTGGCAGTAATCAAGCAATCCTTGCTGGACAAGTCTGGGATGAAACTCCATTTGGTTCACCATCGGTTTGATGTCAGCAGTTTGTAATAAGTCATCGAGTTGATGGCGAAGGAAATTACTGACTCCAATACTCTTAACTAGTCCGTCTTGGTATAGGGTTTCTAATGCCCTCCAAGTTTGCTTGTATTTACCTTTAACCGGCCAGTGAATGAGATATAGATCTAAGTAGTCTAGCCCAAGTCTAGCTAAGCTGGCTTTAAAGGCCGAAATAGTGGAGTCATACCCTTGGTCGCTGTTCCATACTTTGGTAGTTACAAAAACTTCTGGTCGGGGGATGTCTGACTTTCGAATGCCCTCGCCGACCCCTTCTTCGTTATCATAAAATGATGCTGTATCAATAGAGCGGTAGCCGATCTTAAGAGCATGGGAAACAGCGTTGATTACCTCTGCCCCATTTTGAGATTGAAACACCCCAAGCCCAAGGTAAGGCATTTTTATTCCATTGTGTAGAGGTACGGTTCCTTTGATATCGGTGATTTTCATGGGTAGGTCCTCTCTGCTATTAGCTAACTCGCCTCTTAGGCTACCTGGTCTATATAATAGGACTCGCAATAATGAGCAATTTTTAAATTATGAAATTTTATGGTTAGTGGTGATATTAATTACAAGCAGGTATGCTGTCATCTACGGCATCATCTTCATTAGCAAATGCAGCAGGTGGGCTTGCTTTCCCGCTGTACAAAAATTGAATTCTGGATTTATCGTTTTTAGAAAGCTTTTTGCCAGTAGAGCCGCTAGCCTTCATAATAGAGTCAGGGTTATAATCTGGATCTACATGCATTAGACCTAACAAATGGCCTAATTCATGAAGAACAACTGTAAAAAAACGCTTAGGCAAAACTAGGCGGGAAATAAAGATATCACCTTCTATAATTTCTTTCCGATCATTAGTATTAGTATTCGCAAGCCCAATCGCAGAAAACCCCATGTCAAAATCTGGAACAGAATAAATACCATTTTGATTATCTTGAATAAGCTCGCAAAACGACCTGTCAACTTTATCAGATGAAACCATATAACTAATTTCGATATCTTTTATTTCTCGTTTATATGACTCAATAGCTAATTTTATCAAATTGATTTCATGTTCTGTAAAACCAGGATAAATCGTTAACTTTATATCCTGCTTCCAACCTTCAAAGTTATTCAATCCGTAAAACAATGGATTATCCATTTTAAATAATTCCGCACCCTGTTCGGGCTGTTTTCGAATTGGGTCCTGATTAGGCCCACAAGATGAAATAAGGACTATAGATATAAAAAAAATTTTAAAGTTCATAACTACCCCCTAGAAAACTAACGACCTGCTAGAATCGCTAACATGAGTCACTCAAATATGCAACATATTGCCGCCAGAGGTGATTATCCGGTTGTTTTTATTGTGATAACGTCATTAAGACTTCTGAAAATTTCTTTAAGAGCTTGTGACTTTATAAATCCAATTTGTTAACTCTAAGTACCATAAGTTTGCCTACATTATTTGCAAACCTATGAAGTTCGTATAGATCGATTACTCAAGACTATCGTTTCCCAGGATTATTTGAATACCTTCCTGCCAATAGCAGGCCTTAATGCCATCTATATCTTTCTCTGTTGGATCCATAGAAAGAACCAGAGGTAAAGGATTGTCAAAATCTCCGAGGAACTTCTTAAGATGGCGAGTATCTCGTTCGTCGACTTGGTTCTTTGATTTGATCTCGATGAGAATGGTTTGCTGTCCTGGCCGGTCAACAATAAGGTCGATTTCAGCATCATCTTTAGTAAGTAGATAAGAATACTTGAAATCTTTGCGCTGATAAGCTGCAATCCGCATAGTTTCTAGTATGAGGAAATGTTCAAAAGCGTCTCCATAGGCTGAGGTTTGAGGCTTCAAGGGGATATCTAATGTTCGATCTAGTGCCCTTTTGACTCCGGTGTCGAATAGGTAAAATTTGGGAGCCTTGCGCTGTTGTTTGCGAATTGATCTGTCATGTGCCGGTAATCGAAATCCAAGTAAAGTATCCTCAATAATTTCGAAATAAGATTGGACTGTGTTTGCATCTACCCCTATGTCCCTAGCAAGGTTTGAGTAGTTTAGAATTTTACCATTCATCTGAGCGGCGATTTCCAGAAACTTTCTGAAGGGTGGTAAGTTTTTAACCCACTGCTCGGCTTGTATCTCGGTCGTGACATAATTTAAAGCGTAGGCTCTTAGGAATGCATGCTGAACCTCAATCGAATCCGCAGTTTTAACTTCGGGGAGGGTTCCTGTTTCGAGCGTGTCCGTTAAATTGAATGCTTCACCAAGCTCTTCATGAGTTAATGGATACATAAACTCATTGAGAGCTCGACCGGCAAGTAGGTTAATACCGCGTTGTTTTAAGCGCCTTGCACTTGATCCACTGAGAATAAATTTGAGTTCATGTTCAACCATAAGTTTTTGAGCGATGTTCAGGAGCTTTGGGCATTTCTGAACTTCGTCAATCACAATCCAATCGAGCTTATCCTTTTTGGGTAAAGTCTCCTGTAGAAGGACCTCCGGGTTTTTTGAGTATTTATCTTCCAAATCAGGCTCTAGAAGGTCAATAATCAGTGCAGAAGACCCTTTAAGGAACCCTTTTATGAAGGTGCTTTTCCCAACTCCTCTTGCTCCAAATAAGAAAAAACTCTTAGATTTTAGTGGTTTGAGTGTTCTGTAAAAATGGCTCATTATTTACCCGATATATTATGACTACACTCATAATATATCGGGTAAATGTAGGAATGGCAACCCCTTCTCAAGATCCACTTAATATTGTCAGCCTAGGTTTCAAGTTTTGACGGCTTAATCCATTGGGAAAGCTATTCTGCCGAACTGAAGTAACTATAACTTCCTTTTTTCAAGGCTTCTAGGCCTGGTATCAGCTCTTTTACTTCGCTGATTTTCACAGCTTCTTCTTTTTCCCCATTATCGACATATATTATGAATCTATAGAAGTTATAAGTGTCAAGCCCGAACTGTCCTGGCTGCGTCCGAAACTCGTCTGCACCTTTACCTGGGTAAAGGTTAAGCCAAGGCATCTTACTTTTAGCCTTCTTGCTTTGAGTGGGCTCATTAACCATTTTTTGCATACCAGCTAAAGCTTTTGGTAGAGAGTCTATGAGTTCCCAAAAACGTGATGTCCGTGTTAAGGCAAATAAATCATCGCCAAAACCACTTGTGGTTACTTTTATGCTAGATTTGGAGTCTAAGGTATATTTGGAAATTACTTTGGAGAACTTAAATTGTCTTTTTAAGATGTGGCGCCAATCTTTTTTAAAGTCTCGGCTGTGCTCAGACTCTAGCCCATTGACGGTCAATGTAAAAGTAACTAAATCTTCACGTTGGCTTGAAGCACTAAATTTCTCGTATTCGACCGATTGCCTCCAACTCCAGTGATTGCTAACTTTTATAATGATTAGGTTCTTAGCTTTTTTGAAAGTAGGTATATCGTTTTTAACGAAACTTGCGTAATTATCATTTAAAGCAGTCGCGAGGCGTTCTGCACCTACCTTATTGAAATAAGTTTGTTTGCCATGACTGGTCAAGGAACTAAACTCAAATCGTACACCAGAAGCTTTATATTTTGCAGCGGCCTCACTCAAAACTTTAGGCACCGGAGCTTCTCCGTCGACTGATAGCTGACTCACAGATCTGCTACTACACGCAATGTTAAGCCCAATGACAGTCGAAACGATTATTGACAGCCAACTCATTTTTAACCCCCTATAAATACAAAAGCCTAACTCTCAGTCATGATATCTTCAGGTTATATGCCGATATTTGTTTAAAGCTCAAGCTATTAAATATGCTGGCGGCTAAGCCATCTTTATCCTCTATAATAATAAAAAAACTTAGAATCAGCGTTATATGAGAATAGCTCATTATTTGGTCTAAAGACCATCCAGATCCTGTCGAAGTATATATAAGGAGAGCTAAAGATGATCTTATACAGTGATTTTGGTGAGTTTTATTCAGATGTCGGCCTACTTGGGCATATTGATGACTTCGAAGGCTTGCAGATCAGACCTTGTAGGTTGCTAGGTTCTTTTGATGAACACCGGCTGCCGGAGTTGATAGCATTTTGTGAAAACAACCCAAGGTTTCATATCATTTCGTGCATGGACGAGGGTGCTCTGCTAAATAAATTTGATGAAGATGGGCTGTTTTTTAAGCTTGGCAAAGGTGACAGTGATCCCAAAATAGTTTACCTCCCGTACTTGCGAGTGGGGTTTCAGCTATAAATCTTGGAATTCTTTCGAGGATAAGTGCTTTCCATGCTCTCTCAGATCTAAGGCACCATGAACGGCTGCACGTTCGGCGGCATATTCCATCTCTTTGTTATTGAGTAGAATGCGTTCGTGATAGATGGCTAAATTGGAAAAGCGTTTAAGCCAATGGCAATCCTCTCCGTTTCTTCTTTTTGACCGCAACGCCAAATACTCATAAACTGCAAATGCATCGAAGTGATCATCCATGGAGAAATTGGCGATTGATATCGAGTCTCTAATGTCTCCATCGCTTAAGTAGATATTGATATGCTTGCCTGTTCTTGTCTTGCCAACTTTATTCATAGAAGTTTAAATTACCCATTTGCTTTTTATTAACACCTCTTGGGTAGATAGCGGTGTTGATATATATTGACAATTTTATTTCGCCTTATGATTAAAATGCCGCGCTGAGACTATGGTCGGGATCAGACATGCAATAAAGTTGTTCAGGTGTGGTAAGGGTGTTGGCCTATTTTTTTAACTCATTGTACATAGTAAGCAAATTGGGCTTGATACTATACCTGTGGCAATCGGAATTTATACATTGCACAAGGGTATGCCATTAGGTTTTTTTGTACAGACTATTCTATAGCAAAATTGCTGCAAAATTATTTGAAAGTACTTGAAGGGTTTAAACCGGAGATATATGACATTTTTCATAAGATAGTTTGAAACCTTAAACAGAATCGAGATTAATATGAGTAAAGTTTGCATTCTTACATTAGCAT
>JANQHA010000424.1 GCA_028282865.1 Oligoflexales bacterium | reverse complement strand
GATTACAGGTTAAATCGAATCAGGACCAGTTGCTTGGTAAAGTTTCTAGCATGAGCGGGGTTAGCTCGGTTCGAATGATTGAAGGTGAGCTTGGAGGTGTCGATTTTTATTTAGATTGCTCGCAAACTTCCCCGGAAACAATTATGAAGACAGTGATAGACGGTGAGTATGGCTTGGAGGAGTTCGCCCTCAACCGTAGATCGTTAGAAGATGTATTTATTCAATTAACACGTTAAGGAGGCGTTGACGTTATGGGTGCAGTATTTGCTATTGCTCGCCGGGATATTTTTGGGTTTCTTTCAGCTCCAAAGGCAGCGGGAGTGTTTTGGGTTTTTCTAATGCTTATGGGCTTTTTCTTTCATTCATTCATCTACACTTATGTTGGGATGCAGCAGCGTGCTCCGATGTATGGTGGCCAGGTGCCAGGGATAAACGAGTTGCTGCGGGCATTGTTCCAAAATTTTCACTTCATTTTACTTCTTGTTGTGCCAGCCATTGCAATGGCTAGTTTTTCCGAGGAGAAAAAGACTCAGTGCTTCAGACTGCTGCAGACTTCTCCAATTTCTTCTTTTCAAATTGTGCTTGGTAAATATCTTGCGCTGGTCGGTGTTATGACTTTAGTTTTATTGTGCTCTACTGTGTACCCTATATTCACTTTAGCTTATGGAAATCCAGATTTGGGGATTATTTGGTCTTCTTATTTAGGAATATTCCTGTTGATGTGTTCACAGCTTGCTTTTGGGATGTGGATTTCTTCAATGACCAAGAACCAATTTTTGGCTTTTCTATTTACGATGTTTGGCTTGTTTATGCTGTTAATATTAAACTGGATCGCACCCAATATTGGTGGTGGTGGTAGCGGTGAGAGCTTTGTCAAGTATCTTGCTGCTACGACTCATTTTGAGTCTTTTTTAAAAGGAATGATTTCGGTTTCAGATGTTATGTATTTTGTCTGCTTTGCGTCTATGTTTTTGTTTTTTACAAATGTAGTCGTAGATTCGCAGCGTTGGAGGTAGTGGTATGAAGTCGGCTTTATTTATTATTCCCTTTATTTCATTGTTGGTAGCGGCAATTGGGACAGCTATTGGGTCAGCTTTTCCAGAGGTTTCATGGGCTAAATATGGATCCTGGGCTAGCGCGGCTGTTTTAATAGGTCTGTGGGTAGCTCTTGATAGTAAGGGTTTTAAGAGATTCTTTGCTAGAAAAGGAGCTAAGTATGGTGCTAGCTCCGGGATTACCGTGATACTGGGAATTCTTATCATCTCAGGAGCTTCTTTTTTGGCCTCAAAGCCTAGGTTTAACAAAAGTATCGACGTTACCAAATCTGGCATCAATACCTTGTCGGAGCAATCTACTAAGGTTATGAAAGGGATGCTAGAAAAGAAGCTAACTATCGATGTGAAAGCATTTTTTCAAGATGAGCAAGAGAAGACTAAGTTCCAAGATCTAATCACTCTTTATCAGCAAGTTTCAGATACTTTAAAAATTAACTATATTGACCCTCAGGTGAACCCCACCGAAGCAATGGCGCTAAATATTACTTCCGGCAACACTGTCATTTTTAATCGCGAATCTCAGGAGGCTCGTATTACTACTTTTACTGAAGAGAAAGTCACTAATGCGATCATTAAAGTGCTTAAAGAGGGGGAGAAAAAGATTTACTTTACCTCTGGCCATGGTGAAGGAAAGCTTAGAGAAAACGATGCCGATGCATATAAAATAGCTGTGGGAGAATTAGAGAATAATAGATACAAAGTTGAGGAATTATCTTTATTAGAATCTGGTTCTGTTCCAAGCGATGCAAATCTCGTGGTTATAGCTGGCCCTAAGTATGACTTTAAAAAAGAAGAAATTGCACTTATAGATGCCTACCTGGCAAATGGTGGTTCGCTTTTGGTAATGGT
>JANQHA010000030.1 GCA_028282865.1 Oligoflexales bacterium | reverse complement strand
CTTGGTCTTATGAATATTTCTGGTGGTTTCTCGCGTTACTCAGGACTTATTTTTAAGTCTTTTAAAAGCCCTTTGTTGGTGTATTTTCTTATACTCGGCAATATGCTTATGTTTTCTACGGCATCAGCTTTTTACATGTTAGAGAGAGACTACAACCCTCAAATCGATAGCATGATGGATGCCTTGTGGTGGGGGTTTACCACCGTCACGACTGTAGGCTACGGGGATATTGTTCCGGTGACCCTTACTGGTCGGCTGCTTGGAATTATTTTGATGGTGCTGGGAACCATATTTTTTGTCGGGTTCACGGCGATATTTGTTTCGGTGCTGACTTCTCTTCATACCGACTTGTTGATTAAACAAGAAGAGAAGTTGACGATCAGAGAGTACCGGCATTTGCTTGCAGCAATCGAGAGGCTTGATGAGAAGGTGAGTGAGTTGAAGAAGTGAATAAGGTGTAGTGCCGCTCTACTGAGGTTATAATCGCTTTCGAATATAGGTCTCACCAATAGCAAGAGTTCCATAAAACCCTATAATTCCAGCTATAGTGAAAAGTGTTTCTGGCCCAGCTTCAGGGAATAAATGACCTAATCCTCCGAAAACAGCCCTTTGCGTTACTGTTCCAAATGCCAAAGATAGCATGCGGATAATCCACTTTTGGTGGTCGGATATTCTTTTTAGTTTTATAGCTAAGACTGCTTGGTAGAGAAAGAAAAGGAATGGAATAGCCACTCCAATTGTAACGATTGTTTCTAAAAACCCAGCAAATGGTGTGACAACCCCAAGAATGATGGCGGTAATTCCGACCGTAGCACCGATGACTACGTATAGTTTGCCGACTAGACGATGAAGGCTTAGGTAGCTTGTCCTCACTCTCGTCGATAATTGTATGGGACTAATGAGAACCATTAGTAGGCTAGACAGCACATGGGTCGTCACTAAAATAGGGTAGCTCTCAGACATTTTAGGAATATGCTGATCTATATAAATTAGGATATTCTTGCTGACAAAGGGCAGATAAAATATTTGGGTAGCGAGCTCTGAAAAATGTGTTAGGCAAATGACTATTCCGCTCAGAGTAAATAGCGCTAAAATCGACTTAGTTTGGGTCATGTAATTCTATCATATCCTCTTCTTAATCTCTTTGACCGCCCCAAGAAACTCTTGCTTCAGGTCGTCTTCAGATGCCTTCACTAGACCACGCTTCCACAGCACCCATTCACCTGCCACCATGACATGTTCCACCGACCTTGAACCTTGAGAAAAGATGATATTCGTAAGTGCGTCTTCTAGCGGTTCGAGAAGCAAATCTTTTTTAATGAAAACAATGTCGGCAGATTTACCTTTTTCAAGTGAGCCAATTTCGTTTTGTAGTCCGAAGACTTTTGCTGGGTTGGCAGTAACACTCTCAAAGAGTTTCTTTGGTGTAAGATAACTTTCTGGACACTTTAAGTGACGAGCGAAAAGACTGGTGACCTTTAATTCTGAGAGTAAGTCAGCACCGTCATTTGACGCGGCGCAATCGGTCGCGGTCGCTATCGGCAGCTGGCTTGTGGCAAATAGGTCTAACGGAGCGACATGTTCGTAGATGACTTGAGATGATGGGCAGAAGCCTACCGTGGCTCCAGAGTCTTTAAGTATTTTGCAATCATTAGGTGTCGCATTGATCGCATGAACCGCTAATGTATTTGGCCCCAGCAAATTACATTGTTGGGCAAGTTCGGTCGGTGTGCATTGATAGTTTCTCTCGACAAACACCTTTTCGTTATTGGTTTGCGATAGGTGAAAATGGATTGGTAGCTTATTTTTTGCCGCGTAAGTGGCCATCTCTTTGAGCAGCTTCTCAGATACCGTATCCATTGCATGAGGTGCGACTAGTGGTTTTATTTTGCTACTGAACGACCAGTTTTCGATGGAATCTCTTGCTTTGCTCCAGCGATCGTCTCCAGGTATTGCAGTTCCAATATCTCCCACACATTCACCGACCACCCCTCGTACTCCAATTCTCTCTAATGCGTAGGCAACTCCCTCGATAAAATAGTAATGGTCGCCAAAGCAAGTGGCTCCAGATTTTAGGCCATCGACAATGTAGGAGTAGGAAAGAGGTTTAAGAAGCTCGGGGGTCAGCTGGCACTCGGTTTTAAAGAATAGGTCCTCAATCATATTGGACTTCCCGTGCCCAGCACCTCTTAAGTAGGCTAATGGCGCATGGGTGTGGGCATTTATTAAGCCTGGAAGTGCAATATAATCTGGGGCCGGAAGTGGCTTAATGGTCGGGTACTGACTTGTGACGCTGTTTAAATCATTGATATTATTAATTTTTTTGTCTTTTATCACGATTGCTTGTTGGGTTTCTAAATGTCCTTGGGGAGATATTAGGTCGATGGGACCGATGATTATCTGCTCGGAGCCACCTGGGCTTTGAGGAGTTTTTTGGTCCCAAAATTTTGTCAAATCCATCTAAAACCCAATGATATTTTATGGTAACCTCTTCATTCCAACCATACCTCAGGCCTGATTTCATTACTAGTCGGGAAAAGGTGAGGTATTTGGTGGGCCGGTAGTTAGCTGTATATTTAGGTAGGTGCTCGATTGGCCGATCAGGTCCCAAATTATTCTGAGTTTTGCAAAGCTAGTGAGCAGGGTAATGTGGTCGCTTTGAGTGTAA
>JANQHA010000375.1 GCA_028282865.1 Oligoflexales bacterium | reverse complement strand
TCGCGAGTTAGTTTTATCATTGTTATTAAGCCTTAGCTGCGAGATTCCACAGCAGCCGGTCGAATGATTGTTGACAACTAGCCTGGTCGCTCTCCCAGTGGGAAAAGCCAGGGATGAAGTGCTCCCGCACTTTGACGGCCAGGTCTTTGCCACTATCAGCGTCGAAGCATTCCCAGGCCTTTAAGACCTCCGTATCCGCCAGTCGAATAGGAAACAGTTTGCGCTGCTGGTTGACTTCTGCTTTTCTGACCCGGCGAATTTCGGTCATAACCCACTCGTTGTTCAGGTGAAATTAATTCGGATTTCTCGGCAGATATACTTAACTGTCTAACAACGCCTTGACGTCGATAGACTCTCCACTGGCAATAAAATCTCCGCCCTTAAACTCATCCACCGATAACACAGCATTCTTTTGTTCGTCCGACAGTCTAAACCATTCTCCTTCCATGCGTTGTGGATGCAGGGCGGCGTGGAGGCTCTCTTCAGCAGTAGTGGCATTATCGGCTCTAAACGTGTGAAGCAACTTGAGTTTGTAGGGACTGGCGGTTTGCAAACTAACGAGGCGACCTTGAGGGTCATTAGATTTGCCAATTTTGTAATTCTTGGTGCGCCCCATGCGAATGAAGTAGACATATTCGGTATCATCCACTGGTTGGCTAGCCAGGACTGACCGGCGTGGCTGCCGTTTGGGTTTAGCTTTGGATTTCGGCCACTTACAACTCATAATGACAGGCTCGCTGCCGCGAGAAGCAAAGAAACGCTCTTTGCCAAAGCTCAAATTACCATCTTCATAAAAGCGATCAATAAAGCGTCGAAACATTGGGTCCTCTTTGTCATAAATAAGATGGTAGCTTTTTTTCTTTCGCTTGCGACCCGATCGGGGATAAACGCCGAAAAAGGAGCTGTCTTTTGGAGCATAGTGGCGTCTCTGCATTTCATCGATCCAAATACACGGCAGACGGAACGAGGCGTTTTTAGGGGTGCTGATTACTTCAAGCCGCCAGCTATCGTCAAGCAGGTGCTCGAATATGCCCGGAGCCTTTTGGTTATTTTTAACCCAGGCATAGTACCGAGCCTGCGAGAATTTGAATATAGCCCCGTCAAAAAAGAAAGAGATATCCGTACCGTAATCGGGGTAAATCACCTGATCAACTTTTTTGCCTGCCGATTTGATCACACCCATATCCACACCAAAGCCGGTCAGGTAGTGGATCTCTTCAGCCACGCCATTCATAATTTCCTGGGCATGTTCAAGCTGTTCAACTTCGGTTTGGCCGGGTAGATTTCGCAGGTAGAAATCACGGCGGGTAGTATC
>JANQHA010000285.1 GCA_028282865.1 Oligoflexales bacterium | reverse complement strand
TCCGGCCAGTCATATGCATATAGTTGCTTAGAAACTGAATATCGAAACTTGCTCCATACAGGTCTAGATTGCTCACGAGAATGGTTAACTTTCAGCTTGTCGGCGTCGAGTACATTGACGAAACCGGTGTAATTTTCGAAAAACCAATTTTGAACAGGAGTGTAGTCTGGTAGGTTGCCGTCGAAAAATCCGTATTTTTCCATCGGGAGAAAAACGAGTCCTACCAGGATCTGAGCAAGTACTCAATTTAATTTAAGGTAGAGTTCATGGCTTCTATTTAGAAGAGGTATATGCAGATTGCCTTTACAAAAGCTTCATCTCCGCCTTCTGATAGGATAATAAACTCCTCCTGGCGTCGAATAGGTTCTTGTAGGACTCGTAGCGAATCTTTAGCTTATCAGCAGCCGATCGAGCCTCTACCAGCTCTTCCATATAGGTCACATATTCCTCATCTACTTCTGTGAGCCTCTTGAGCTTGGTTTCTGTGAGTTCGCCAGTATCAAGCCGGATAGCGATCCTGGCTCGAATCGTGGGCTTTAGCAGCTCCAGCTTATCAAGCTGTTTTTTGGCCTCAGCGTACTCTAGGCCGATTTTGTTGGTTAGATACACGATCTCCTCTAAGCCCAATTTGTCAGAATTAGGGTTAGGGCTATTCTCAGTGGCTGAAGCCGGATTGGGGGTAAAGACGGCTTTTTCTGTATCAAGAGTCAAAATATTTTCCTTTTATATGGTGTAGTTACAAGACACCCAGCTAACTTAACTTTCTCATATTTTTTCAATAAATTCAAAATGTTGTATTTGTCACCCTAATGATTATAACCACCTATAGATTAAAGCTTTTTTCTGGCGCTACCGATAATTCTCTTAAGCACTCACTTTAGAGTTACGGATTTGACTGCTTGGCCAGTAGCTAAGAAAATAGAGATAGGCCAATGACTCCTAAAGGCCAATTAGGGAGGTAAGTGAGATGAAGAACGAATCAGACACTCTACTAATCAACCCCCGAGAGTACTTTAAAGGGGAAGTGAACAAAGCCTCGAAGAATCTGAAAGTCTGTCTTGGTGAAGAGATGGAGTTTTATGTGGTCAACCTCTTGTGTGACTTTATTAACCCACAAAAGATCAACGAAACATTAGGTGAAAACGACATCTTGGGAACGCCACTAGCTTTTTTGATGCAGCAGGCGCATGAAGCTGAGCATAGTGACCAAAAGATTAACACTTTTCGACGGCTTGGAGATGCAAGCTTGTACATAGCTGGATACTTCCAAGATTATTTTAATCGGAAAACTTTTGATATTAAGTATTACATCGATATGGGCTCGATTGCCTATGGTTCGGTATCGAACCTAATTCGAAAGCGTAAAGACCAAAAGACCGTTTATGCTAACCTTGCTGATCATTTTAGTCAGCTGGTCGACGTGGTAGCAGAGGTGTCGGAAGTATCTGAAGATAACCTCGGAAACAATCATTCCGATATTTTATCAATTTATGATCGATGGAACCGTACCAACTCTAAGAGATTAAGAAAAATTCTTGAGGAAGCTGGCATCGATCCGATATCGACTTCGATTAAATTGGCACAGTAGATAGCGATATGAGTGATTTAGTTCATAACCTCATCTGCCGCATAGAAGATGAGATGAAGTTATTTTATCCACTTAGCCTAGGTTTGCGAGCTTCAGAGCATTTAGTTAGCTATGAGCAAGCGGTCGAAGTGAAACAGGATCTGCACCTTCACTCCAATGCTGTTCTTGTTCAAGAGAGTGTCGATGATAACGAATTATTCATTGGCTTATATCTTCAAGATAAGATTTTAAATTTGTTGGTGGAAGACTGCCCTTTTTCGAAGTTAAGTAATGAAAACCTTCATGCATATACGGTCCTAGTTGAAGAGCTAAGTCACTTCCATCTAATTGTTCACCGTAGCTTTAACAAATCTCCCATAAGTCAGCTAGAATTAGAATGGCAGGGGGAAGTAGATAAACTGCTTTTTTCTGCGATCCGCTTACGTCAACAAAGTGGCGAAGCACATTACTTGCATTTAGCCCGAAAATTATACGATGAAGCGAAGATCGTCTCCTGCAATACAGAAAGGTACTGGGAAGCTACACGTTATGCGGCAAAGCTTTGGTATGATCTTATTACTTATCATGATGGAATTGATGACCCCAGTAATTCGGAGAATTTAAAATTAATACTTCGAGATCTATACCACATGCCTTGGCAGCAAAAGATTTATAAAATTGCTCAGACTAGGCAAGTAGCCTAATACTCAATTTACTACAACAAATGAAATCCCTTGGTCGCGCAACGCTTGACATAATTGATCACGATGGTCGGTACTAGAGGTCTCTAATACAGCATCTACTTGGACATCGGAATAATGTGCAGATGCAAATGTGCGGTCATGATGAATTTCGTTGATATTAGCACCGGTCTTACTAATGATTTTGAGCAATGAAGCCATGGCTCCAGGGGTATCCTCTAAGGTGAAGCGGAGCCTACTCAAGCGGCCTGAGCTTAGTAGTCCTTTCATCATGACACGATACAATAGATTAACGTCGATGTTACTACCAGATATGATACAGCTAATAGGTTTAGACCCGTCTAATTCTTTATGAATATTTAATAGTGCTGCAATACTCACAGCTCCAGCGCCCTCTGCAAGCAGGTGGCTACGCTCCATAAGTAGCATAATGGCAGCAGCGATTTCATTTTCTTCTACTGTTACAATTTTATCGACATATTGCCTTATGAGTGACAGGTTGAATTCATGAACGGTTTTCACCGCAATCCCGTCGGCAATAGTCGTAATTGGCTGCTGCTTGACGTGCTTACCGCTTTCGAAGCTCATCTTCATTGCAGGGAATGCAGAGGATTGAACACCAATGATTTGAATAGCTGGGTTTATATGTTTTAATGCACATGCGATACCACTAATTAAACCGCCGCCTCCGATAGGAACGATAACTGTCCCTAGATCCTGTACTTGTTCAGCGAGCTCTAGACCAATTGTCCCTTGGCCGTTAATGACATGTGGGTCTGCATACGGATGGATAAAAACGCCTCCGTGCTGTTTTTGGTGTTTTTTTGCTGCCTGAAACGCGTCGTCAAAAACCTTTCCTACCAGCACGACTTCAGCGCCGAGTGATTTTGTTGCTTCCACTTTGATGATGGGGGTTCTAGCGGGCATAAAAATAGTTGCGTGCGCTCCAATTTTTTCTGCAACAATCCCCACTCCTTGGGCATGATTTCCAGCACTTGCAGCAATGATTCCTTTACTAAGCTCTTTTTTGGGGGTCGACAGGAGGGCATTGGCAGCGCCTCGTATTTTAAAGGATCCAGAAATATTTTGGTTCTCAAGCTTCAGGTGAATATTTTTTCCAGTTGCCTGACTCAAATAATTAGAGTGTGTTGATGGGGTGGGCGCGACAATTTTGCAAATCTTTTCCCGTGCCTCGGTAATATTTTCGTAGTTCACTGTATTCAAGCGGGTATCCTTTTCCTAGCGGTTGAGTACCTGAACCTATTCAGGATATTATTAAGTAAGAGGCCTTTGTAGAGATTCCTTAAAATTTCTTTGGAATCGCTTAGGCTCCTATAATAGCCTATGGCATTTTAATTAGAAGATAAACTGAATAAATGGTAATTATGGGAATCGTTTGGGTTGTGGAAAAACCGAATACTAATCGCAGCTCGGTGGCAGAGAAGCTTATGGGGAACTTTGCAGTTCGTACGGTAGCATCTTTGGCATCTTTGCAACGGCTGTTGAGCTTAAAGCGAAATATGGATCCACAGGTACTAATAGTGAATCTGGATGAACCAAATTACTCGGTCGATTGGGTTGAAAGTTTATTGCTCTACGAACTTCCAAACTGCAAACGTTTATACATTCGACAGTGTCATATGCCGCTGCCAGTAACCTACCGGGACCTACAAGCTAGTGCTGAAGCTGACGACTTCTCGTTGTCAAGGCGTGTTGCTAGTTTGTGTAGCCAAAGAGGTGGTGCCCGCAACCATATGGTCCAATATAAAGGTGTCAGATTAGATGTGTTAAATTCGACAATCTCGTTTTATGACGACGACGATAATGAGCCCTTACCACGAAAAGAAGCATTGATTCTAAAGCTTTTGTTTGAAAACCCCGGTAGCTGCCTATCTCGAGAAGGAATATTAGATCATGTTTGGTCCGGAGCAGTAGTGTCTCCTAGGACTGTCAATAGTCATGTTTCTAGATTAAGAAAACGATTAAGCCGAGGTGGTTTAACCATCGAAAGCGTTTATGGTGGCGGCTATATATTGATTTAGCTGGTTTGCGTAACTGCTTTAGTCTAAAATATCCCCATGAAGATTTTTTTCGTCAGGTTTTTCATCGCTTTGCTGGCAGCTCATATAGCTGCTGAGTCTTTGTTAGCTAAATCCAATCTTTTAGATGAAAGGGGTTGGCTGGCATTTGGTGAGATGCGAGGTTACTTTGAGCCTTGCGGGTGCGATCCAAAAGCAGATTTAGGTGGTATTCAACGAATAGCGACATTTGTTAGTCGAGAGCGCGCCATAAATTCGGGTTTTTTTCTTTTTAATTTAGGAAACAATTTGCCGGTTGAGTTGGAGCGAGACCGCTACAAGATTCCGTTTATTTCGGAGGGGCTTACTCGTCTTGCTATAACAGCCTCGCTCGTCAACGAGCTAGAGTTGTCGAATATATCTTTGTTAAAAACAAATGATATGAGCGGACAGAATTTTGTTCTTTCTAATATGAAAACGATTCCTAAAGGCTCACCGATACAGGCTATGATCAAGTTTGGTGGTATCGAAGTATATGGCTATATGTTTCGAAAGAAATTTTCGAGTTCATTGAACTCCAACCAGAAGCAACTGCTGAAAACCTGGAAAAAATACTCCATCAATAGTAAATCTCAGCAGAGGGTTTTGCTATTTAGCGGTTCGGCGAAGGAACTGAAATTTTTTATTAGATCTAAGTTTTTTAATTTGATCGTTAGCTCAAATACTAACGCATTAGAGCATGTTGTTGGCCCGGAGGAAAAAAATAACCCAGGAAAACTCAATATTGCAAATAGTTCAGTGCGCATGGTTCCCATCGGGGGTCAGGGGTTTTTGCGTGGGGGCAAACTCACTAGAACGCGGTCAAAATCACTCAAGGAATTATTGGGTAAAGAAAAGGAGTGTAAAGGTATAGGTGC
>JANQHA010000241.1 GCA_028282865.1 Oligoflexales bacterium | reverse complement strand
AACGAGTCGAAAGTTGTCAGAAGAAAGCCTCACTTTAATACCGAGCTTCTTAAGCTTGCCCGAAGTCAGAGATTTCTGGGCAATGTACTCTGGAAGAATGCCGATCCCAAACCCTTTCTCAATTGCTTGCATCATAGTTACGATAGACCCCAGGAACCAAACATCGCGGTATTGCAGCTTCGCCTTATCCCGAGGATTTATGTACCGCATAAAAGGAAATGAGCGGTCGTGCTCAACCAAAATCTGATCACGAATATCACTCATTTTTTTTATCTTCTTAGCGACACTTGGAGCACCAACAAATACGTAGGTTTCCTCTGCTACCTCTACACTATCGACACTCTTAGAAGCAATTGGAGCAGAGGTCAAAACGGCATCTAATTGACCGGAGACTAGCCTGGTCAATAGCTCTTCACCGGACCCAAAATAGCTGTGAAAGGTATAGTACGGGTGCTTCTTTCTTAAGTTAGAAATAGCCGGCCATAGCCAGCTGACCCCAGCTGCGGGTCTAGTTCCGACATTTAAAACCAGCTCGCCTCTCTCATGAGAGCCTTCACCCATCAATGTCAGTGCAGCCACAGCCTTATTACAAATAGCTTGCCCTTCGCTAGTCAGTTTAATATTGCGGCCGACTTTATTAAATAATCTGCAGCCAAATACTTTTTCTATCTTTCTTATTCTTTGAGTAACAGCAGGCTGAGTTAGACCAAGAATCTTAGCTGCGGAAGTTAACGAGTGCCCTTCTAGCATATACCTTAACAAGAAAAGGTCATCAAAACCGAGGTAACGCAAACTATTCATAAACCAATTCCCTACTACGACTTACCGATAACCAAAGCTTATACATAAGTGATATTTATAAGTAAGATAATAATTTCTAATTTTTCTTATGCATCTCATAAACCTAATATCTAATCAAGAATGAAATTAATCCTAGGAGTCCAAAATGAAAAACGAAGTAACCAGAAGAAATCTATTTAAGCGTGGCGGTTTACTCGGGGCTGGAGTCGTTTTAAGCCAGGCCGCAAAAGCTTCAAGTATAATAACTCCCCAGCAAGGTGAGGGACCTTTTTATCCTAGAGTAGACCAGATTGATAAAGATGCCGATTTGACAAAGGTAGAAGGCCGCCGAAAATCAGCTAAAGGTGAAGTGGTGCTGGTTCACGGGACAGTAAAAGCTACGGACGGAAGTGCTATCTCTGGAGCGTTCATTGATATTTGGCAAGCATGCGAATCTGGAAAGTATAACCACGAGCAAGACCCAAATACCGCACCATTAGATCCAGACTTTCAGTACTGGGCACGGTTAAAGTCTGACAATAGAGGTGAGTTTTCCTTTAAAACAATTATTCCAGGTGCGTACCCTGCATCTAATGTATGGATCAGACCACCGCATATTCACTTCCGGGTGGACGCATTTAATCGAGGCAGACTCACCACTCAAATGTACTTTAAAGGTAATGAACTCAATGATACCGATCGGATCTTAGTAGATACCGAACAGCGTTTTGGCAAAGAAGCCCGCGACAGTTTAGTTGTCGATTTTAGCTCGGAGAAAAATGACCAAGGTATTCCAATAGGTAGGTTCGAAATCACTTTAGGTCAAACCCCTAACGCTGAATAAAATCTTACCGCATTCATACTTCTGCCTGGCGGGGTAACCCGCCGCACTCTTAACCAATTGCCCCCGAAAGCAATATTTCCTACAAATATAGACACATAGCTTTTGCTATTGAAAATTAGTCCCGAATTCGATACTGCAAGCCTATATCTACAATAATTTCGGGAGTTGGTATTGCGGTATCTTCTGGTCATGACATCTACCCTACTGATTAGTGAGCTATTATTTGCAGCGAAAGAAGCGGGATCCAAATGCACCGAAGCTACTTTTGATGAAACAACAGATGTCGTCGAAGAATATCATGGGGCCGGGTCTTATATTCAAATACCTCCAGTTCATATCCAAGTTAAGGAGATGTACAAGAAAGGTCAATCGGTAAAGCCTGCCGATCTTTTCCAACTGTTGGTGCAAGAACGAAATTATGAGTTATGTAATTGCGACCCCGGCCTAACTCGAAGACTCATTTGGGGCTCACTTAATGAAGCCAGGGGCCTCGTTTCTCGGCTATTTGGTACTGGGGTTTCGGCGACCACCTGGTATAAGAAGCGGCTTGGTGCCCAGCTCTCTCGAGCTAAGGGAGATTTCGATGGAGCCGCGGACCTTATTAGCCAAGAGCGAAATAGCATGATTAGCAAACTAAATGGCAGCATATGGTCGGACACTCGATTCGCGCAAATTAACAACGAAATTTTTTACTTGTTAGAAAGTGCTAGAGCGTCAGAAATGGACTCCGCAGCAGTAAAACTGGTTAACAGTCACTACGACTTGATGGTTGATATTATCGAACTACAAAATGCTAAAATTCAAATCGAGCATTCGGGCAAACCAATTTCAAAAGCCGAGAAAACTCCGGGAACCTATGGGGACATATCACTTAGACTTACGGGTAAAATATATGACTTACAGAGGATAGAAAGCGAAATAAAACTACTACTTAACCGGAAGCAAGACCTAGAAACCGAGCAGGGCCGCTATGAAAGCGAGCTACTAAGAAAATGGCAGGTCCGAGAAAAATTTCGAAAGGAATCCCAAGTTGCGCTGGCGGATCTATACGTACAGCTCACGCGGCTAAAAGTATTAGAGAGCATGCTAGAGGGTGACCTTAGCGGTATCGAGGGTCCGGTTAGTCAAAACTATTTAGCGGAATTAAATAAAACTCTTCGTGATCACCGAGTCTATTTGAGCCACCCAAAAGTCCTCGGGAGTTATTTTAAGTCAAAACACAATGTAAAAGGCATGGAACCCCACAAGCCACCACTCGAGCAATATAATACTGCTAGAGATATAGCAAATAAGTGGGTTTCAATCTGGTATCGCAGAGTAGAAGAGATTGATGTACGCATTCAGTTTAATTTTGCAGTTGCCAACGTCTCGTATGAGCTTCTGAGGTTTGCAATGCGTAACAATCTGTCAGGAACTAAGAAAACTATTCACGAAGCCGGGGGGTCTTTATGGAGAGCACTGCAAAAAGTTCCACAGAAAGCTTATGAATTTCGTCATAAAAAGAAAGCCCCACGACTAGAAGTTGAATATAGCAAGGTTCAGCTCGAAGAAATCAATACAGCAAAAAGTGCCTTCGAAGAACTTTTCGAATATGTCCGCATGACTAAAGGAGGTAACGATCAAGAGTTATTGGCTAGGAATGAGGTCAGAGATAGCCTTGCCAGCTTAGAATACTATTTTGAAACTGCGGAAAAACACGGTGAACCGATCCATCCGGATATTATAAAAATATTGTCTTCAGCTAAGGCAATCGACCTTCACAATTGGATGATTCATAATGCTCATAATAGTAAGACCGGTGGGGCACCTTATAGCTTAGTAGTAGCAAATAAAATACTTCGAAAGCAGCTGGAATCACTCAGTAGATATGACAGCCTTAGCGCTGACCTCTTAGAGAATCTAGCGGTTTGGTCGGGCGGAGCGGCATCGCTCTACTACATTGTCATGCCTGCACTATCGACTGCTTCGCAGTATGTATTCAGTTTGTTTTAATGTAACTTAGTGTTTGTCAAAGTCGTAAACGATATCAGAATGCTTGAGAAAACCAATACGGTGCGAAACAATAATCACTGTAGATTTTCCCTTTAAAACATTGATCGAGTCAGCAATATCGGATTCCGTGGTAACATCAATATTAGCTGAAGCCTCATCCAAAACCAAAAGCTTCGGATTAACTAATAACGCACGAGCTAACGACAATCGCTGTTTTTGCCCTGCTGAAAGACCATCACCATTTTCATTAATTTCAAAATTTAACTTTCCCGGTTTTGCTTCGATTACGTCCAGTAGCCTAGCTTGCTTTAATGCGTCTAAATATTCTTGTTCAGACTTATGCTCCCTAAGACCATAGGAGAGGTTTTCTTTAATACTACCTTGAATTAGAAACGGTTCCGCACCGACATACCCAACGTTATTAAGGTTATCGGCTTTTAAATAAAGATCCGGAGCAATACCATCTAAACTGACGCGACCCTTATTGGGTTTAAGCACACCCAAAATAATCGCTAGTAAAGTAGACTTACCTGTACCACTCCGTCCTACAATACCAAGCTGTTTGCCCGGCGGACAATGGAGTGAAAAGTCATCTAAAATTAACTTATCGGATTTAGGGTATTTAAAACAAACTCCATCAAGTTTAATATCCGGTGCAGTCATCTTTTCTTGAATATTTTGCGCTAGACTCTCCTGCTCAAATAATATTTGCCTGTTTGCTCGGATTTTGCCTAAAAAAGAAATCCGATCCAAGCTCTCGACAGCGAGAATTTTCTCTTCATCTACGGTGCTTTTGACAAACTCCATTGACTGAGAAAAGTGCGGATACAGCATCACCGCGCTCCCGGTAAACTTGAAAGCTTGCCCTAAAAACTGAAGAAACCGTAAAAACATGTACAAAAAAGCCAGGAGGTCTACTGGAGAAATATGGATGGC
>JANQHA010000220.1 GCA_028282865.1 Oligoflexales bacterium | reverse complement strand
CAGCAACGCAGTACTGAAAATGGGCTTATTCTCAATACAGTTGATCCTAATTATTTAGAGCCTTCGACTTTATTTGCAGTACCTGGAAAAGTGCCGCCTGGTTTTCCAGCTGAGCTGATTAGCAGTAATGATATGCTTTTGTTCTCAATAGATGCTAATTACGAAGAGATATGGAGTGTAGACTCCGTAACGCGGATGACTTTTTCTAGAAAGTAATGAAACTCGTTGCCGGTCCTGGATAGGTATCTAGGTACTCAGTTAGCTGAAACAACATTCGCCACAACAGCTTCACATTGATATCCGGCAAAGACCAAGCGTTTCCGGTATTTTTTAAAATCCTGATCAATGGATTTGGTGTTTGTAGCACTCTCTATTAAATGATTGATAAACATAGATTGCTCTGCGATCTCTAAATATACCAGAGTTTCTGCAAGTTCCCTGAAAGCGCTTAGCATTTCCCATGAAGCTTGAATTCGATAACGGTTTCTCGAATTTTCGGGTAAATTGGCAGATTTCATAATATTAGCGATGAATTCTTTGCTGAACGATGCGGCAATTTCGTGAAATTGATTACGAGAACCTGCACCGCCCGGTAAACTCTCTATACCTTTACCTGATTTTTTGGCAATATCGCAGGCCTGTTCTAAGATTTGAGCTTTAAGTTCTTGGCTTAGGAGTGATCTATGCCTTTCGAAACCTATGGTCCCATATTCTTGCTGGGGGTTAATTGCGTTAAGTAGTATCGGCAATGTGGCTTCGAAGCTATTAAAACGATATAAATGTTCAGGGCGATTATCGATAAAAAGTAAAATAATCTCCTCACTAACTTTTATATTTGCATGAACCGGTTTTTCAAACAAAATTTCATACAAGTTCCTAGGTAGATCTGGGTCTGTAACCATGCGCTTAGCTAATCTGACTTTTTCACTGTCACTGACCTGGGGACTTTGCAAGGCACCTCGAATGGTATCAGGTGAATTTTTATAAAACCTCTGGTCGTTGGCAAAATCAATTTGTCCTTCGCTTTTATACTCTAGTGAAAAAGCTAGGGTTGTGTTTATCAAGGTAGTTATAAAAAAAAGATTTAACCCCAGCGCCGCGAATCTTCCTAAACTAAAAAGTTTCGGAAATTTTGAGAAACATTGAAAACTCGTTACTATTGTTCTCAAGTCAAGACTCCACTAACTAAATTATTACTATTTATATAATTATAGGTAAATCTCCTCTGGCTGTCACTAAAATCGACTTCGCTGCCGACGATTTCAAAGCTTTCGTAGTGATTTTAAAAAGACGCTTAAGTTTAATTAGCTGTGGGCTGTCTAGATCTATTGAGATGTCCTGCGTTTCTGTTTTGCAAAACACCCAACTAACGCTCTAACTAGAGCACGACATGGCGTTATAATTTGAAAGCTGAGTTTTCTTCGTCGCTGAGTTTTAGCCCTTTGCCTTGACATATCTCATGTGCTTCGTTATTTAATTATTTAACAAATCTACATACACATCTTAGGGAGAGGCTTTATGCGAGGGATTGCTACATTTTTATTGTTTGCGGGCTTTATGTCTGTAACAGCATTTGCTAATGATGCTAAAATTCGTGTTCTAACTGCGATAGCCACTAATGCCTCACGGTATAACGGTTACGATGAAGACTATGCCAAGCGATTAGTCGAGGGAGCATCTGTATTCAATCGATTGCATGCGGAAGTTTTGATAGAGTTGATTCGACATGCTGATCAAAGAAACGATATGTATGAAAACACGGTCTTTGAGCTTGTTACTGGTAAACCTGACTTAAGTTCTAATCAAGCAATGATTTTACGGATGATATTCCGCAAGGCTGCTCATAGCAACGGCATCCATGAAGACAGTCTTATTGATCATATCTTGCAGCAAAATCAACTTACTTTTAACCAGGCTTTGGCTATTCGCGGAATCATTCGCAACACGGGCTATAGCAACGGAGTGAGAGAGTTAGATGCTATCAATTTGATGTTAGAGTATCCCGAGATGAGGAGTAGTCAAGTTTCTAGTATTATCGATATCATGGAGTCTGCATCGCAAACCAATGGTGTTTGGGAGCTGGACTTAATGCGCGAAGTATTGGAGCTTTGAGAGTCTTCAACGCTCATGATTGCTAAGAGCTTGGTCCTTCGAGGCGGTTTAGGTGGCCTTGTAGCTATCTAGGTAGTATGGCTTCCCTTAGTAAAGCATTGCGTAAAAGTGATCTTTAAAGTCTACAAGCTCTTCCGCGACTCCGTCGACCCCGCTAATTTTTTCAATGAAGAAATTTACCTCTCCCTGGGCAAAGTCGGAGTAAGTGTTCGTTTCTGGGTTAATAATTTTCATGGATTTGCGGAGGAAATGTCTTACCTCTTCTAGGGTAATACAGCCGTCTACGCGTAAGTCGTACTTGCAGTGGTAGTTTCTCATGACCGCTGATAAATGACCAAGAACTTCTGAGCTTCTGGGGTATAGGGCAATTAGTGTATCTTGCACAAGAATGCGTTCTTGAATTGTGGAGCCGTAACGATGGTTCCCAAACGATACCTTGCGCGGGCGCAGTAACTTGCTGAGAGTGAGGTAAATGGCTCGCGAGTTTTTGATATTAAGTTGACGTATACAGTTAAGAGAAGCGAGCCTAACCCCGATCCGGTAATCGGTAGCTGTCTGTAGGACGGTATTAATGACTGTCGCAGGGCGTGGGCGATCTTTTACTTTCTTATCGCGCTGCCATGCATCGAGTTGTATTTTCCCGAGGTGGCAGATTTTTTTTATATCACTAGTTAACTCCGAAGCCTGGTCTCGATGCCATTGCTTGGCCTCAACTTCTGGGGAAAAATACGAGACAGCGTTAAACTTCTTTGCAATCGAAGTGGAAAGTTCTTCGATTTGAGTCTCAAGGGGTGACGAAAATGCAGCTCCCGGCAAGGAGAAAGCAGCCAATATACTTATATTAATAAAAAACTTCATATAAACTCCTAACCCTATTGAGACGTTATTAATATATTAAAATTATAATAAAGTAAATATTATTATTAAAAATACAATGTTTTTAAATAAAACAGCAGTTTACCATTATCATTCATTCGCACTTATCCCGTTTAAGCCCCGAATCAGTGCGAACTCTTTTAAAAACTCTTAAAACAAAAGGACAAGGCTGGCTCTGCTTTCAGAAACGGGCTTACTCTAAGCCTCACATGTTACTTTCTACAGCTCACTTCTAATAGCCCGTTCCAAGGCTTCCTCTATACCTCTAGAGTAATCGACTCTCTTACCATTGATAAAAAAAGTGGGGGTGCCCGATACAGCGAGTTTTTTGGCGTCGTCATGGCTGTTTCGAACGAACTTTTCAGATGATTTATCGCTAATGCATTGCTTAAAAGATTTTTTATCAAGCTTGAGCTCTTTTGCGAATTTATCTGCACTTTTCCACATCGAAGCTATTTGGTTAGTGAAGACCGAATCGTAAAAACTCCAGAACTTTTGCTGTTTATGAGCACAGTGGGCTTTTA
>JANQHA010000004.1 GCA_028282865.1 Oligoflexales bacterium | reverse complement strand
AACCAACGGGTTATTGATCTCATGCGCGAGCCCCGCATAGAGCCTACCCATAGAAGCTAGCTTTTCTGATGCAATCAGTTGTCCCTGGGCCCTTTCCAGGTTATCTAAAGCCGT
The DNA here is from genome assembly GCA_028282865.1 of Oligoflexales bacterium. Classification (GTDB taxonomy): domain Bacteria; phylum Bdellovibrionota_B; class Oligoflexia; order Oligoflexales; family CACXFL01; genus JANQHA01. The sequence continues at coordinate 2,065 of JANQHA010000004.1, read as the reverse complement.
ACTTAACTCATCATTTTTCCTATCCAGGTTAATGTTGGCTACTTTCTTGGCCTTGTACGCCCTATAGCTAATCATCAGGATAATGGCCAACGCTACGATACCCACAGCACTGATAATGATAGTGAATCGTTGTTGGCTAATCTGCGCCTCGGCTTGTAGAATGTCATTTTCCTGTTGGCTTACCTTTAACTGGTTTTCAGCACGACCGATATCAAGTGCCTTCTCCTCATTAAACAGAGAATCTTTAGCTGCCATATATTCCTTCTGATAAACAAGTGCATTTTCAAAATCCCCCTTGGCCTCGTAGAGGTGTATCAACCTCGGATAAATGTTGACTACCATATCAGGACGTTTGTTTTTTTCAGCCAAGAGTTTGGACCTGTGTAAAAGCTTTAACCCCTGATCAAACCGACCAAACATCTGATGATAATCGACCATTTTCTCGTAATAATTCATCAAATATGTTGTTAGCTGAAGTATTTGGTCGGCTTGATCTTCGGGTATTAACTTTCTGAACTCTTCAATTTTTTTTACAAAGGTAGTCGTGTCGTGTACTTGATGTGCTAAAGAGGTTTCAATAAAATAAAGTTGATAAAGCACTCCGGACTGTAATTCAAATCCATGCTCCGAAAGTGTTTCTTTATAAGTATCTAGTTTGATCTTGACCGAATCAATTTCACTTATCTCAAGGTGTGTCATGAGATTTAGCTGAGCAAAGACTGAATAGTCTGGCAGGTCGTTTGAACTCAAGGCGATCTCAACCGCTTTGGTATTGATTTCTATGCTTTTGCGATAGTCTTTTAGGTCCTTATATAGCAGCGCTAGGTTATAGTAATTCCTTTGTCGTGATTTCGTATTCTCAGGTTCTAGGTTATTTAATACTCTCTGGTAAGCCTCGATCCCCTTTGAATAGTCCCCTTGATATACATAAACGCTCGCCAATGCACCTTGCGTAGAGATGATTCGTTGCTTTCGTTCCATCTTTATTGCTAACACTTCGGTACGTTCAAAGAAATGAATAGCGCTATCCGAATTTCCCATCAAAGAATTGGCAGCACCTCTTAAATAGAGAGCATTTAACTCTAGCTCTTGTCTGGTACTATCAGAAAAAGCACCTTCTTTGATGACATACATATGTCTTGCCAAACTATCTGCTTTGCCTAAATCACGAACTCTTAAATAGAGATTAGCTAAGGTAATCATGAACTTCGCATATAGACCGGGGCTTTCCCGTGCTAATTCCAAACTTGATTCAAAGATGGCAATTCCCTTGGGTGTGAATCCGCTTCGAACATAATTTCGACCCAGTAGATCTAAGGTTTTCAATCTATCAGGTAATGACAATTCTCCGTCTAACACCAGTTTCAAACTGTCTATTTCCGGGTTGTCACTGTCTTGCGCTTTGAGGCTTATGCCAGATAAGGCAATCATAAAGAGAAAGCAAAGACTCAGGCATTTGATAAGTTTCATAAATAATCAGCTTTACAGGTTTCAACTGTTGAGGTATGCGATTAGCTATTTAGCTGAAGTGGATTGAGGTTTGCCATCTGAATTTAGCATTCTTTTTAGTATGCTTCAACTGGTGAATGATAGATGGAGTTAACAAAATGATAAGTTTCGCAAACCTGTTGTAATCAATTGCTCAGCGCTTTTTTCGGCATACAACATCTTTTTAGTTCTTAATACCTTCGGCTCACCCTCGTCAGCTTAGTATGTATCGATGTAGGATAAGGTTCCTGTATGAAAGAAAGTCTGATACAATCTTTTCTTACTTTTTCCAGTTTGCGGGTGCTTTACTTGTCGTAGATGCAGAAAATGGCGTCAAGGTGTCGTTTGTTGTTTTTTTCGTTATTGGGTCGCACTTCTCTCTAGTTTGCAGTTTACCTCACGATTACCTGTGAAATGATAACGGAGAGAATACTCAGAATAGTGATTGTGGACGAAAGCTACAGGTTGATCAACGAGATACTGGACAGGCAGCACAATCTTAAGAATTTAGGAAGCTTTACCGATGGTATCGAAGCGATTACATTTATTCAGGAGTTACAGCCTGATGTAGTAATCT
>JANQHA010000637.1 GCA_028282865.1 Oligoflexales bacterium | reverse complement strand
GCGAATGGGATTTCTTTTGATGGCCCAAACAAGGCGGATGCATATATCAGTAAACTACCAAAAGCCCAGATTCCGGTATGGACTGATCCGAATTTCCTTTGGTTGGTAGCCTTCGATCCACGTGACAAAGGCGGACTACAGTGGTACAAACGATCCATAGCGCCAGATAGTAAGTCCAGCAATACCAGCTTAAATGGCCATAATAGCTACCCAACAATGGTATATGCGGCATTTCAAGAGAAAACCCCAGAGGTAGAGCTTTTTGAGCATTTTTACTCCTCGCCCTATTCAAGCGAGGAGACAGTTCAGTCCATATTTGATTCACTCGTCGAGCACACCGGAGATAGGGAGTTTATCGAGCAGCTTTTTGATAAAATTGCAACTAAACTAAGTTTCGAAAGCTCAGTTCAAAGCCTAGAAAAATACGAAGAAGATCAACTCCGCCAAATTTTTGAGGAAGCGGTTTCGTTTGGCGAGCTCTCGTTAAAAGGTGATCCACTTCCTTTTAAGATAGTAAAGAAGCTGAAGGACCCCGAAGGGATCATTCCTGAGCGGGAATTAGGAATGAGAAAATTCTATGGACCCTTTGGTCGACTCTCGCCAACTTTAGCAGCATCAGCCAAAAATCTGGAGGAAGCTCACATCAATGTAGAAATAAATCCACAACAGTTAGGTTGGCTCACTCGATCGCAGGACGCATTAGAGGCGATTTTTGCAGGACCATTCTTCCCGTCATGGACGATAGCTGTCACTAAAGGCTCCAAAGACCAGCTAAGGGTCCACGCTAAACAAGGCCATTATGTTTTCAGAGGGGACTTACCCAAGCTTTTGGGTTGCGAAGGTGAATTTAGCGAACTTCAATGAAATAAAACTGGAAGGTACCCATGACCAAATACAAGTTTTTATTTATAAGCCTTAAACATCTTCAGCCTGACGGCAATATCATAATATCGATATGGCTTTGGTAGGACCTTTACACCTAACTGTTCGGGGTGAGACGTTATGTAGTGGGTTCCCCAGTAAAAAAAGGTTGATACCTTTTCTAAATCGACATTAAGTCTACTAAGAATCATCAAACCAATAAGGTCAGTCCTGGCGTGCAGGACGGCCTGATTAAAAGCAAACTCTTTGATAGGCTGATTCGCCCTAGATCTAGCCTCGTCAAAAGCGGTAAATGGATTAAACCGTTTAAAAGCATGCAACTTGACGTCCCACTCTTCTATAATATGTCCCATTTCATGAGCCAGCACCATATACTTCATCTCTTTGGCGGAGTGCGGGCAGTCAGCCGCAAAATCCGCCAAAAACTTTGGCCTAACACCTAGAACAAATCGGTCCCTATCTATAACGGTGGCATCTATAGACTCGGAGGGTTTGATTTTAATAACAGAGCTATCTCCGAATAAATAACCTGATATTTTCTCGACCTCTGGGATCTTAAGATATTCTTCACCCTCCTTGGGTGCTATGCTTTTTCCCTTATTATGGGCCATGAAATCATCAATTTGCGCCTTCAGGCCTCTCTTTTCTAGCTCTGGGAGCTGCGGCAACATATCTATCCCTAGAGCAGCCCTAGATTGGCAGACACTTTTTTGCTTTGATTCTGCATCAAATAACAGAGATCGCCCCTGCGGATCTCCACACGATAAAGCAAACATAAAAAACGCAATAAAAACAATGCTGTTTCTAAAAGCCGTAAATTTCGTATACATAATCACCCTCGTCTGCTCAATATATACACAGATCTAGTTATGGTGTCCATTTCTGATTTTTGAGCAAGCTACGCTCAACCCCTGCAATCATAACGAACTATTATTACTAGATTTTAACATCAAATACCCCAGCACACCCACTCTGATTACAAGAAAATATAAGAAATTTAACTTTAACTAAAGATTTCAAATAGTCACCCGATCAACTGCTAGCGGAGGTTCGTGAATACCGCGATTTTAATACTGGACCGTAAAATGAATACTGCAAAACAAGAACAGCACCAACATCAAGAAAGCCATGAGCTAGATCATGCGTTTCTTAGTCATATCTCAAACTTTTCCGGTCGCAAAAGTAAGTCGGTGCTCCACTGGGCTCTTAAAAGAAGTATGGACGTCACCGCATCGCTCATTCTCTTAACCATATTGCTGCCCTTTCTACTTTTAATTGCAGTTATCATTAAACTTACAAGCGAGGGCCCTATCTTCTTTATTCAAAGAAGGGTTGGAGAGAATTTCAAGACGTTCAAAATTCTGAAGTTTCGGACCATGTACCTCGGATCAGAGCATCGACCATTTGCAATCTATGACGCGGAGAATCAAATTTATATTAGACCGACAGCCAAAGAAGACAAGCGTGTAACGTGGATTGGGAGGTACCTGCGT
>JANQHA010000560.1 GCA_028282865.1 Oligoflexales bacterium | reverse complement strand
AAGTCGACTCATCACCTACCATTTTCAAATTTCGCCAAAAATTCGCCGAGATCCCTCGGTAATTTGGGTTTTTCACGACATTGGTGAGCTTACCATTCTCAATAAGCTGTCCCCACTCGCAGCCAAACTGAAACTTATTACGCGAGTCATCTATGGACCAACTATTGTTAGTTTTAAGATAAATCCCATTTTCAATAGATCGAATCATCTCATCCAAGCTGGATGATCCTGGTACAACATTTAAATTAGCCATACGGTCCATCGGGGGCCGGTTCCAGCTACAGGAACGAGATACCGCCACACCTCCGTCGTTCAGTGTAGAGCGTCCCTGGGAAACACTACCACCAAGTGGTCTGAGCAGTGTCCCATCTTTGATAATATATTGACGCTCAGCGGGGTAGCCTTCATCATCAAACTTAAAGCTCGCTAGTTCACCACTAACCCCAGGATCGTAAACCACATTAAGCAGATCCGAGCCGTATCTGTAGGAGCCAAACATGTCTTCAGTAACAAAAGACGTACCGGCGTAGTTTCTTTCGTCTCCTAGAATGCGGTCTAACTCCAAAGGGTGACCGATCGATTCATGAATCTGTAGGGTCATCTGCTCGGGATCGATTAAAACATCCCGATTGCCACTTGGACAATTAGGAGCAGCAACTAGCTCAAGTGCTTGGGCTGGAAGGCTTAGAGCATGATCTTTAAAGTCCGTGTTATCAAGCAGTTCCCAACCAGCCTGCGCTCCGTAAGTATCGACGCCAATGCTACGGCGCTGAACCTCGTTGTCGCGGCTGACGGTAACTGAAGCTGAGGGGAACATAAATTCAAACTCTTGCTCAACCAAAGACCCGGTATCAGTCCACTGCTTTTGTCGGTAATGCACCATCCATAAATCAACAGCCGAATCTACTACATCGATCCCATTAGCAATACTGACAGCTACCGGCTCCAAAAACTCTAAAGCAGTTGCATCCGAAACACCTCGTTCGCTGTTACCCGCCTTAGATTTATAGCTACCTGATACAGAGGGCATCGTTAGCTTAGAAAAGTCAGTCACCGCGATTTTCGAGGAGTGATGCGCCCATTTTCGAGCAATCACGGCGGCTTTTTCAATGCCCCTAGCACTTAGATCAGCGGTAGCACCGTAACCTATACCGCCACGATCATGGACCAAAACCATTGCGCCACGATCGGTCAAGTAACTAGGAGGTTCTAAAATGCCGTTTCTAAATGTAAGCTGACGCGACCCGTCCTCACAAACTCTAAGCGAGAAGTAGTCAACTCCAGCTAATGGTTTAGCTGCAGCTTCAAAAAGAATATTGTTAGACATGTATAGAACTTCCAGTCCCTAATTTAGATAATAAATTAGTTGATCGTTCAATAAAGTCTGCCATATCTTTCGGATCAAACTGCCCTTGCTGGAGTGACGCCAGGTCGTAAATTTGCTGAACAATCATCGTCAGGTCTTGATCTTTTCCAGAAATAGCAGACATCGAAACTAGGTTTTTCACCGCAGTATTCTCACGATTCACAACCAACTTCATAGATTGCATCAAGTTTGGTGCAAAAGCACCCATTTGACCAGAGCGAGACATTTCCTTAAGACGGCGCATATTTTCGTCAATAATCAACACCGCTGGAGTATGTTCATTCTTTAACGCCTCTACCTCAACTTTTAACTCTTTGTCCTTTAGATACTTGGTAAAGATATCAATAATTTTCTCCGAATTGGTTTTGCCATCCACACCAGCAATCTCGGACCCCTTGTCACTATCGACAAACATCTTAGAAAGATCCGCATCAATGCGCTGAAATTTATATTTAGCCCCCGATTGCATCTCTAGGTAAGGTAAGAAATGCTGGTCTAAAACCCGGTTGGCGACAATCGCTTCTAGGCCCTCGCTTTTAATCATTTTTACAAAGTTTGCTTGGGAATGAGGATCACTTACATATAGGACCTTTTCTTCAGTCTGATCTTTATATTTTTCTAGATACTCAGGAATCGTTACAAAACTATCATCCGTGGATTTATAGATGACGTACTCTTTCATCCGATCAAAAAATTCCGAGTCTCTCATCATGGCATATTTTACGAATGGGTTAATATCCTCCCAGTACTTCTCATAGTCCTCACGCTTAGTTTTGTACATGCTAGATAGCTTGTCAGCAACCTTCTTAGTGATGTGCTGTGATATCTTACGAACCTTGGCATCGACCTGAAGTGCGCTACGAGAGACATTTAACGGGAGATCAGGGCAGTCAATCACGCCCTTTAATAACGTAAGATATTCCGGAATAAGTTCTTTGCAGTTGTCTTCAACGTAGACCTGATTGCAGAATAGTTTAACCTCTCCTTCGGAAGCCTCGAGTTCATGCGCCAACTTAGGAAAATACAAAATCCCTCGAAGTTTAAATGGATAATCGACATTCAAATGAATCCAAAAAAGTGGTTCACCTGCTGTCGGAAACACTTTCTGAAAGAACGTCTTATAGTCGTCATCTTTCAACTGTGAGGCGTTCTGAGTCCATAGCGGCCTAGTATCGCTTACGAGCTCATCCTGCAGATAAACATCGTATTTCATAAAACCACAATACTTCGCAACGACCTGCTTTAGCCTGGCAACATCCAAGACATCGGCTGAAGCCTCGTTGATATGCAATGTGATCGTAGTGCCGACTTCTTTCCGCTCAGATGGAGCCATTTCATATTGACCATCTCCAGTACTTTGCCAGTGAGCGGCCTCGGCACCATCCTGATAAGACAAGCTATCAATCTCGACACATTCAGAAACCATAAACGCGGAATAAAAGCCTAAACCGAAATGGCCGATGATCTGGTCCTGGTCGTCTTTACCTTCGAACTTTTCTACAAAATCTTTCACACCTGAGAAAGCGACTTGATTGATATAACGCTTCATCTCGTCAGCGGTCATACCAACGCCAGTGTCAGTGATAGTTATGGTCTTTTTAGGCTTATCTATATTGATATCAATCCGCGCTTCTTTCGTCTCAGTTTTGATATCTTCTACTAGCGAAATCTTTTCTAACTTCTGCAAAGCATCGGCTGCATTCGAAACCAACTCTCTGATGAAAATATCTCGCTCGTGATATAACCATTTTTTGATGATGGGCATGACATTTTCAGTGTGAATGCTGATAGCACCAGACTCTTTCATTATTACTCCATTAAATCTGTTGAATAGAAAATTTAGTTTCCGCAATGGGTAACCTACTAATATCATTTATTTGAATGGAAGAAAATGGGTTTATCAAACAACCGAACAGTAAAAAAATAAATAAAATCAAATAGTTAACCAGAAAGACCACACTTAAGCCGGCGAACACCAGAACGCAATCGTGCTCTATCAGAGTTTTAGGCTAGATCAAAATGAGCACTGGTGATAACAATAAATCAAATATTCACTCATCCATTGGAGGCATTATGTTACTAAGAGTAGCAACCGTTTTAGCGCTTGTATTTCCTATTACAGCCCACA
>JANQHA010000553.1 GCA_028282865.1 Oligoflexales bacterium | reverse complement strand
TTTTAGGCTGCTTCACCTTTAACTTACGAATTTCCTCTGTCGCCTCGACCCCATCCATCTCAGGCATATGTTGATCCATTAAGATCAGGTCATAATGGTAGTTCTTGACGGCGTCAACTGCTTCCAAACCATTTGCTACGACATCTATTCGGTAACCTAGTTTAGACATAATTTTCTTGCCGACCATTTGGTTTATTGAGTTATCTTCAGCCATAAGAATTTTCAGAGGGTGAGTCATTCCCATGTCAGGACTAAAGCCTGCGAGCCGATTCTTTTTCTTTACTTCAACGGAAGCAGTTTCTTCAGCAATGAAGGTAAAATGAAACGTCGAACCACGACCCACTGTACTATCGACCCATATCTTTCCATTCATAGCGCTAACTAGCCCGCGGCAAATCGCTAGACCCAGTCCGGTACCACCAAATTTCCTGGTCGTTGAAGCATCAACCTGGCTAAAATCTTGAAAAAGCTTATCTCTTGCATCGGGTGAGATACCAATTCCATTATCCTTCACCGAGACCATAATCTCGCAGGTATTATCTGACACATGCTTAGAGCAAGCATGGACAACAATCTTATTGTCTGTAAACTTAATAGCGTTACCAATTAAGTTGGTTAATATCTGTCTAACTCGGGTCACATCACCCTTAACCCATTTTGGCACGCTGGTATCTACAGAGTATGAAAGAGTGGCACTTCTCTCTGAGGCATTAGGGCTCAACAAGTCAACGATCTCTCGAATGTTCTCTTCGGGATTAAACGCCTCATTTTCTAACGTCATTTTACCAGATTCTATCTTGGAGAAGTCAAGTATATCGTTGATAAGAACAAGAAGCGTTTCACCAGAGCTTAATATAGTCTTTAGTAGCTTTATATTTTCGGGTTTCTTAACATCATCTAGCAATAGGTTAGAACAAGAGAGCACGGCATTCATTGGAGTCCTGATTTCATGAGACATCGTAGCTAAAAAGTTGGTTTTCGCTTTCAATGCATCCTCAGCAAGGTCTTTCGCAGCGACAAGCTCATTCGTTCGCTCAGAAACCTTGCTCTCTAAGTTTATATTCTCTCTTTTCATATTAAAGAGAAGATACAAAAACACTCCTACTAAAGAAAAGGACGTTGCAAAAAGAATAGATTCTATCCGACCTAATTTTACTTTCAAGGATTCCTGAGAGTGCTGGACTAAATTTGCGATCGATGATAGAGCGCTTTCGTATCGAGGGTCCGTGATCTGATCAACAAGAGAGTCCAACTCACTACGGTTATTCAGTATGACGTTAAAATGATTTTCTATAGCCTCGAAGTGCTCCCTAATAGGAGGCCCGTAGGTCCGCTGGAAGCTTTTTATTTCCCTGAGAGTATTTGACTTAAGTTTCCGATAGAAATGAATATGCTGAGAAAAAATCATTTCGAGCAGATGTCCAAGCGTAGCGGGTACCTGATACCCAGATCGTTTAACTACGGGGTTATCAATAACCTCTTCAATAAGATTTGGAAGGTAGGTACTAGAGTTTTTTACAATTGAATTCACAGCTTTGAATGCTTCTATATCATTTTCACGGACCTTTCTTAGCTCATCATAATTTACGATCTTTCTAAGTAGAAGGTTGTTATCGACACCCCGCATCTTATCTAGGAGATCTGCTATAACCAGCTTCTCAGAAGCGGTGTGTTCAGTAATAGAGTCATAGTCTCCATCCTTAAATGACCTAAGGTTTAGAATGGATTCATTAGTCGATGACACAGTCTTCTTTAACAACACTACTGAGTTGAGTGTGTAATTATAGATAGCCGTCTGCTTTTCTAGTTTGACAGTAACAAGGTATAGCGTAGTTAGGATAGCAAGAGTCGCTAAGCACACCAACGCTTTCCAGTTTCTAAGGGTTTTTCTTACAATATTATGTATCACTTACTCCCTTGATACTCTCCCGTAAGGGTTTTCAAAAATGCCGTTATCAAGCCAATCTCATCGGCCTTTAAATTTCGCCCCAGTTGGTACTTGCCCATAATTTTCACCGCCGACGATAAAGTTTTTGCCGATCCATCATGAAAATACGGCGCGGTCAACTCTACATTGCGAAGACTCGGGACCTTAAATTTGTGCTTATCTTCCTCTTTTCCCGTTACATTGAACCGACCATAGTCGCTTTTCTTAATTGCCCCTCGGTTTTTAAAATAGTCCTTGAGAATTCCAAATTTCTGAAACATATTCCCGCCAACATTCACTCCCTGGTGACAAGAGATGCACCCGTAGGATTTGAATAAATTATAACCCTGCAGTTCATACTTACTCAGTGCTTTTGACTCACCCCTAAGATATCTATCAAACTTGGAATTAGGAGTGATTAGTGACTTTTCAAAGACTGAAATAGCATTTCGGACGTTTTTTGCGGTAACTCCATCAGGGTAAACTTCAGAGAACTCTTTATTGTAGCGTTTGCGAAGCTTTCGAATCACCTGGTCCCAAGTAGACCCCATCTCTTTTGGGTGAGTTATCGGACCATTAACTTGTTCTTCTAAATTCTTAGCACGACCATCCCAAAACTGATAAAAATTAAAACCACTGTTCCAAACAGTGGGCGCATTGATATCACCGACGGCCTTGCCAATGCCCACCGAGAACTTTCTGCCATCAGCCCCTCCCTTGGAGGATGAATGGCAGCTAGCACATGAGGTGGAGTTATCTTTAGACAAAATAGGATCATTGAATAGCTTTCTTCCTAATTCTACTTTTTTCTTCGGAAGGTTCATTTTCAATGGAATAGGCTTAATAGGTTCATTTCGAAGACGATTTTTATCTTTGCTGGCAGAAAGGGCACTTGTTGAAAATAGAGATACGGACGCAAACAATATACAACTAAGCTTGAGGCACAAAATATTAGCTAAAAA
>JANQHA010000474.1 GCA_028282865.1 Oligoflexales bacterium | reverse complement strand
TTTGACGTGGTCAAATACCGAATTGAAAACGAGTATGGAGTCAGCGTTCGCTTTGCTGGCCTGCCATATAAAGCAGCCCGGTGGGTTATAGGGTCTGATAAAGATGTTGAACCATTTATTAAAAGCCAAGGACAGCACGTATGCTACGATCAGCATGAGAAGCCCTGTGTGCTTTTAAGCGATGAGTGGCGCCTAAAGCTGCTTCAAGAAAAGTTTCCAGACCTGTCGTTTCCAGCGACCTCTGAAAGCGTTCAGTAATGACTACATGCCAAATGGATAATTCTTCGCATCAAGCACGCCACTATTTCTAACTACATCTAAACCTTCAGCATATTTTTCCAGGACTTTTAACGAATAGTCGACCCGTCCGCGAATATATTTTTCGTCTTCATCCGAAGCCACTTCATCTAGAAACATTTGCTCAACATCACGAATAATCAGGTGCTCGGGTATGTGGCAGACTCGGGTATTTTTGTAGCTACTCATTCGAAGCTCAGCAATGGGGTAGCTACCGCCTCGTGAGGATGAAACACCGACTAGTAGAGATGGCTTATGGGCTAGTACACCTGAAGCTCCACCACACATTAAAAAGAAGTTTTTGACCCCTGCAGGCGCCATTCCGCTCCAATCTGGTACGACAAACACGAATGCATTGCACCCCTCCAGCTCGGCTGAAATGGGGTCCCATATTTTTTTCCAATCAGGATTACCTTGCCAAATCGACTCGTCCCATAACGGAATCGGGTTTTCCCCTAAATCGAGCAGGTAGCTTGGCTTGTTCAACAAGTTTTTAAATGATTTCTCAATATACTTAGCTACCTTCAGGCTCTGCGAATCCTTTCGATGGCTACCGCAGATAATTCCTAATTTCATATGTGCCCCCAATATCTGTTCGAGAGTTTCATTTATTTGTTTCCCGGTTATATAATAGGTAGTCTGCACTTTAAAGGTGTTATAATAGTATCTGGGTTTTTTAGGTCTTTCTACGGTCAGGGTTTTCTAAGATGTGTCGTTTATTTGGATTTAGGTCTAAAGTAGCTAGTGGAGTTCATGCTAGCCTAGTCGGTGCTGATAATGCACTCATGGTACAGAGCCAGGAGCATCCAGACGGCTGGGGTGTAGCGTATTACCGCTCAGGTGCTCCGCATCTGGTTAAAAGTGCCTCTTCTGCGGTCGATGACAGCTTATTTAGACAGATTTCAGGGGTAGTATCATCGGAGACTGTGATTGCTCATATAAGGCGGGCTACCGAAGGTGATCTCTCGGTGGTCAATACCCACCCGTTCCAATACGGAAAATGGGTTTTCGCGCATAACGGGCATATCCGAAACTTCTCAAAATTCCGAAAGCCTTTACTCGCTCTAGTCGATCATGAACTCAGCCGGTTTATTCTCGGTGATACCGATAGCGAGGTTATTTTTTTTGTACTGTTATCTCATTTGCTGAGACGTAACATTCTGGAGAGTAATGACATACCAAACTCATTGATCCATTCAGTTATTGCTGATTCGGTAAGAGATATTGTAGGGATTGTCGGTCCTTACAGAACGGTAGATGACGGCGATCCGACACAGACTTACTTAAGTTTTTTGCTTTCTAACGGTGGAGTGGTGGTCGGACATCATGGTGGAAAAGACCTTTACTATAGCAGCCATAAGTCGCGGTGTTCCGAGCGAGATACTTGCCCTTCTCTGTCACATAGTTGTGAAAACCCGGTTGATAGTGGGCCTATCCATCATTTGTTGTTTTCGAGTGAGCCGCTTGGGGGAGAAAATATTTGGGTTAAAATGAATCCGGGAGATATTATTGGGGCCGACGAATCTATGAATCTAGGGCGTGACAGCGCTAGACTGAGTAAATAATAACTAATATATCACAGCTAATTCAAATATGGTGGCGGTTCCACTGAGCAAGCGAAACTACTAGGGTCTACATGAATTTTGGCCATCGATTTTTCCCAAATTTTGCTCCAAGGTGTATTAAATATTAGGTCAACATCGAGTTCTAACTGCAGCCAAGAGCCTTCTTTGATCTCTTCTTCCAATTGGCCTTGACCCCATCCAGAATAGCCAATAACAAATCTATACGGATATAGAAATTCAGAGTGTAATTCCTTTTGGCGTTTGATCTCTTCTGCTGAAGAATTGGTATATTGGCCTCCGTATTCTAGCAAATTTTTCATCACAGTATCGGAACTTGTTAAGGTTATGCCGTTGCTAGATAGTTTGCTGCCGTCGTCAGATTTGACACATTGGTTAGTTAGTATCAGCCCATAATCGGTCGATACTGGACCTCCAATCCAGGTGGGTAGGTTTGGAGGGATATTTTCTGCATCATCGACTATGACCGATTTTAAAGAAATGTCCGAAGGTTTGTTGACACAAACAGCCATCGCACCTTCATCGTTTTGGTCCATCAACAGTAGCACGGATCGCTTGAAGTTATTATCTTGCAACAGCGGCGAAGCAACTAATATCGAAGGCGATTCAATTAGGTTAATCATGAGAATCTCCGCTTGCATAAAACCTTATTGGCCTCGTGGCATCAGTTGCTATGGTACGTCTGTTGTACAGACGGGTCAATGGTTCCCTGACTAAATATAATAGGCTTGCAATATGAGAGGGATACTTTAGCGCTAAGGTGCGCTTTGTTGAGATTAACCAGCTTTCTTCTTATTTAGCGCCTTATTAATGGACTCAAGAGTTTTTTTGGCTTTATCGAAGCTAGGCTTCAGTTCGATGCATTTTGTCAGGCTGACGGCTGCTTCTTGGTAAGCCGCTCTGGTTTTATTTTTAGTGAGCGCTAGTGCAATATTATAGTGTATTCGATAGTTTTCTTTGAATTTTGGGATAAAAGTCAGTGCCCGGCGGTATGCTTTAATGGCTTCGTCATTTTTACCCTCTTTAGAAAGTTGAACCCCTAAGTTATTGTAGTATCTAATGACGTCCATCGGCTTAGTCGTTTCTTTACAGAGCTTTTGAGCTAGCTCGGTATGGTCGCTGTCATATAGTTTGGCCATAAGGTCGAATTTCACACTTTCGTTTTCAGGACAGATTTCTATGAGTTCCATCATTTTCATGTATGCTTTATCACCTTCATCAAGCTCGATATAGACGTTTACCATGTTTTCAAGCCGCTTGATTTCATGGGGTGAACTCGCGTAGGCTTCTTCTAGAGGAGCGGCAGCGGCCTTGTGTTCATTTAATTTACAAAGGAAGTGGCCTTTCCAGCTTGTGTAGTTAACAAGCGGGTCTTTTTTAAGAGCTTCTTTGGTAGCATCAAGACCCTTCTGATATTCGCCAGCCTGATCGTAGATTTCGAATAGAACCAGATTACCCCTTGCTTCGCTAACATCTTTTGCTTTGTTTGCTTCGATCAGTGCATCTTCGATACCTACCATTTCTAAGGTCTCAAGAGCGAGAGCTCTGACCCTCTCTACCTTCATGGCGTCTTGCTTCAAAGAAATACTTCGGCTTAAGTACGGTAGAATTGCTACCAGAGTAAACGGCTTGATAATAACTTCGATATCTAAGAGTTCCTTGATCAGGTTGTCATCTGATTTCGGTCTGGTTTTTCCTGACATGATGATGAAAGGTGTTGAGCGCTTGTC
>JANQHA010000441.1 GCA_028282865.1 Oligoflexales bacterium | reverse complement strand
CGAATCTGAAGGTGATTCGGCTGTTAAATTATCGACAATTGCTCGTAACTTGAAACAAGCTGGGATCTGTGATTTTTCAACATAATGACGAGAACTCATCTCACCGACTAATTCTTTTACCTAGGTAATGCAAGGCCCAATTATGGGCCTTGCCGATAAAAAAAATAGAATAAGGTAGTGGATCTAAGTTAAGTGTTAGGTCGATTTTTCCTCAATTCTAACCACTTATATTGGCTAAATGTCTATAACTGCCCTGCTTTTTTTTAACTAATAGTATGTATGAACCATGTGTAAGTTATTAATGTAATTTACTTTATTTTTTGTCTATCAGAAATTTTATCTTTACAGGTACAAATGTCAGGTGTTAAAGGTTGTCCCGCCGCGTCTGGTATTTAATTTACGGATTAATACAACTATGAATTACTCCCTAGATCGACCTAACATTTTTAAGTTTCACAGTCTTTATGGATTTATTACTACCATGCTTAGCTGGCGGCGTATTTCCGATGTCGACTTCAATATAGCTAAGTTCGTCAGAGAGTGTGGGAGTTGTTCTCGTAGCCTAGTATATGGGGTTGTGAAAGGTGAGTGTAGTCTGACATTAGATCACACCGAAGTGTTCTGTAAGCTTCTTGCACTTGACAGCAAAGAGAAAAGGTATTTTGAAAAGTGGGTAAAATTATCTCGGTCGCAATCGGACGTTGATCCTCGTCTTAGCAAGCTCGTTCCGAAGCAACTTCCTGAACGAATGCCAAGCAATGACCTTCGAAGCAATTGGCTTCATAGTTATGTTTTAGAATCTGTCAATCATAGAAACTTTGAAGAAGACCCCGAAGTCATTGCGAAGATCCTTGGCGGTATAGCTTCTATTGAACGGGTCAAAAGGTCATTAAAATTTTTAATTAAAGAAGGTTTTTTAAAGCGTGACAACCTAGGTAAGCTTGTTTGCGACGAAGAGGTTTTTACCTCTACCAGACATATTTCGGATGAAGCAGTTCGTAAATGCACTCTCAAGACCTTAGATCTTGCTAAGGATGCAATAAAAAAACAGCCCATCGAAGATCGCAATACAAGTAGTTTCCTCTTTGTGGCAACCAAAGAACGAGCAAAGAAATACCGGGCGCTGGTTGACGAGTTTATGGATCAGGTCCAGGAGCTATACCACGAAGAGCCAGATGGCGACGAAGAGATTTACCATATGATCATGCACTTTTCACCGGTAGTGGGGAGAAAACATGTTTAAATATCTGAGCTTAGTTATTTTATCTCTTGGTCTTTGCAAACCAGTATATGGAGAGCATAAAATCCGTGGGGTTCGCAATGATAACAGTGGTAACCTTTTGGAACATAGTCTTGAACACACTTTAGATATTATTCGCAAGTCTCTAAAGAAGCTTAAAGTAGACAGATTTGCGAGAGTGATCATAAATAATTATTGCAACACTAGGTGGCGTTACTCTGACCCCGATAAACCTGATGCAAAACTTAACTTATGCACAGATTTCTTGATTTCTACTGCCGATGAAATGTTGAAGGTTATTAGTCAGAGGCCCATTCCGGAGCTTAGAGCCATTGTGCCTTCCGACCCAGAAGAGTTTATGTTTATCAGCAGGATAAATGGTAGCAGAAAAGAAGCTGATGCCTATACTTCGCATAAGCCAGATAGCCCAATCATTTACAATTACCTAAGAGTGCGTGAATTTGAATACAAAGATTTGATACTGATCACTTACCACGAGTTAGGCCATAAGGTGAAGTTTCGCGGTAAGTATCTGAATGACGATGCTGTCGTTGATGGCCTTGGAACTGAGCGAGACCTGTTGAATGCGGCAGGATACGCGTTGTATCGATACGCATGGAGAAATAAAATTATAGACTACCAAAAAGGTCAGTATACTAACCCTAAGAAAGATCATTTTAATTGTGAGATTACTGATAGCGATAACGACAGTCGTGTTATAAGTGAGTTTGTCACCAAGCAACCTAAGGTTTATTTTCCTGGTAGGCGTGCTTATAATACAGGTATTGGTATCGGAAAGTCTTATGGCTACGAGATCACTGAGGTTACCAGTCAGTTTTTCCCGGGTGAGAGGGTCTACTTTTCTTTAAGGGTTCACGAAGAAGATTCGTGCAAGAACATAGGATCTTACGATAATCGATCTGTAAAAATGATGCTAACAAGTCGAGTGGTTGGAGAAAAAGACTTAATCAAAGTAGAACCCTATGATCCTGACTCTTTTTGTAAAAAGAATCCAACGTTCTTTAAAATTAGTTATCATAACTTGACTATTTCATGTCTTTACCTTGGGTATTACCTTGACTAACCAAAGGGTAGCTCTTACACCTTTATTCTAGTATCAAAACTTTTTTGCTTTTGGTGCCGAGGTAGTGCACCTGAAAGTTAGTTCTGCAAACCAACCACTGTCACTTTCAGGGGTACAGCCAGGGTGACCGTCGTTAAAGTTTTGCTGTTCTTTAGAAAAGTCAGTCACCATCGGCGGAGCTGTTTGAAAGTCACAATCTCCGCAGCTATACGAGTGGATGTTTTCATCTCCGCAAAAGTCTCCAGCAGCATTTAAACACTCTTCTTCTGAGTGAGCATCACATACCCCAAAGCTTCCATACGGTCCCAAGCACTGAAATTGCTCTGGTGAGGGATTTATATTAAGTTCCATAGCCCTTTCGTAAATCTCACGACCCACGGCCTCATCGCTCCACTCAGCCCCCTCTACCCGCCGTGGCTGCTGGTAGCGGCTGTCTCTGTCTGCCCACTCGGCCTTACTGCGCTTAGCCTGGGAGGAGGCACTTTGGTAAAACAGCCCCAGCACAGAAAATAGGCAAACAAATAGCGACACAGAGCGAACATTCCGCATAAGCAGTCCTCATGAGTGGTGGGTGGGAAGTATGTACTAATTTTAACATACCGCCCAGGGCGCATAAAAATCGGTTAGTAAAAATTAACT
>JANQHA010000420.1 GCA_028282865.1 Oligoflexales bacterium | reverse complement strand
TCCAAGACCGAACTCAGTATCTTTTGTATGATGAAGCTCTCAATTCTAGGTTTCGTAGCATTTCAAAAGGCATAGCCCAAAACGTGGTAAGAGACTTCGTCGTAGGGCGGTAGTAGATTAAATCCTATTAGAGATCGGCACTAATAAGACAGGAAAAGGTTATTATGGCCAAAAAGATAAAGCTCAAAACATCTAAGAATAAGGCGAGTCCATCAGCTTTTATCAATAGCATTGAAGATGAGAAATTGAGAAAAGACTGTAAGTCTTTAATGAAGGTATTCAAAGAGACCACAGGAATGAAACCTAAAATGTGGGGTGATTCCATCATCGGTTTTGGCGAGTATACCTATCATCGTTCCAATGGTGACGAAGGGCAATTTATGGCTTGCGGTTTTAGCCCCAGAAAAAGTGGACCCACTTTATACATCTTGCCCGGTTATCAGGACTACACCCCACTGCTAAAAAAGATTGGACCACATAAGCTTGGTAAGTGCTGCCTTTACCTTAAATCCTTGGAAGACATCGACCTAAAGGTCGTCGCCAAATTAATCAAGATGGGCCTCAAAGACTTAAAAAAGAAGCATAAAACTAATTATTGATTAGACAAGCAAAACCTGTAAAAACTTACGAGTGACTCTTAACACTCCTTATCGTCGAAACTTGTTATATACCTCATAATTTTTGCCATCAATAAAGCATTTACACACACGATCGACTTTAAGGACTGTAACAAAAGGTTTATCTCTTGTGTAGTGGTCAGGAGAATTCGCCCTGTGGCAACACGGCTCAGCTTTCTCGCCCTCTCTACAATATGTTATGACTGTCGGGTGGCCATTGTTAGTTTGATAAGAATACTTACAATGGTTATCAGGAATATTCTCGTGAACCTTTTTCGACAATACACGGGTATTTTCCTCAAGAACTTTTAGTCTCCTTGAGGTTTGGTCGATAAAAAGAGCAATTCCAATGTTAACCGCTTTTGCACAGACTTTGTCATATGTCTTAGATGCTTTTTTACCAAATAATGTATCCAAATAGAGAGCAGCATCGCGGTCGGGAGTTAATTTCGATTCTGGAGATTCTAGACGTTTAACTATGGACTTATCAGCACCACCGCTGTCGATCCCTGTCAAACCGGCAACACATAGTGACCGAGCAGAAACAATTCCGGTTGACTCATCAACCCTATCACCGCATTTGCCGCGACATATAACTTTGCGATTCTTATCCTTCGCAAGCCAATATAGATAGGTATCGTTTTCTCTTTTATCATATATATCTTCGCTTAAGTTCGACTGACGCTGCTTGCACGAACTCAAAAAAATAAGAGTAATAACAAAGATTTTAAACATCTAGCCCTCCGGTAAATTTTTTGCTCATGAATAAATGTATTGTATCAAATAGCGTCGGGTAGGAAAAGGTGTCGCAGAGCAGAGGGCTAGTTAGCGTATCAGCAACCGTTAATTCTCAGGAAACATATGCAAAACACCGCGCATCTCTCTTTTGACATCGTCAAGGCGCCTCTGAACTTCGGCATCTTCAAGATCAACATCACCCAAGAAATAGTCTTGTTCATCGATCTTGGTTCGTAACATCTTAGTTTGCCAAATGAGATCGCGCTGTAAGGATAGATCTAGGCAGTAATAGTCCTCTAATATATCTGCTCTAATGTAGTCTTGAATACTTTGGAGCGGATGATCTATGTATACCCTTTTACCATTCTCATCTCGGGTAAACCCACGGACAACATAGTCGATGACCGCCACATCACTTTCAAACTGATCGAATAAGTAGTTGAGAGCATTGAGAGGTGAGATTTCCCCACAGGTCGCAATATCAATATCGACTCTGACAGAACAGATGGAGCCATTGTGTAAAAAATCTGGATAAGTATGTGCACATATGTGGCTTTTGTCTAAGTGCATCGCAGTGCTAGAGCTTTTTACCTTAGCTGCTCCGCTGAGAGTCGATAGCATTTGAGAGGTGCTAACTTCTCCCTTTATGTCACTCATAAGAACTAGTGAGCTTGCCCCCCAAGGGTCGTAGTCCTGATCAGAGATACCGAGCACCTTCGCTTCAATAATATCACACACACCTTTGAGAACGTGGGTAATCTTCGCTGCGTTGTATTTATCATTAATGTACTCAATATAAGATTCTCGTTCTGCATAGGTTCTAGCGGTACAAAAATCGTAGAGATTAAAGCTAAGCGCCTTAGTTAAATTATTAAAGCCCACAAGCCGAAGCTGATCGTTAGAGGAAACTTTTATCATAATCAGACACACCTTCGAAGACACAAAGTTAAAGCAAAACCATTTATCATAACTAACTAGCTTCCACCAAGAAGGATTCTTAAAATCCAAAACAAAATTACACCAGAGATAGTTTCAATAAGTTACCGATGCCGAAGATAGTAGCAGCTTAAATACGTTAACCATCTGATTTGATATAAAAAAGTGGGCACGCCAAAAGTGGCATAGAAACTGCTTTAACAAAGTCGAGGATCACCTTGATGCACTATATTCCAGGAGGAAAGAATGAAGTCTAAGTACTTATTAACTGCAATTTTGGGCCTACTAACGCTAACCGCAATGACCACGGCGTCCTTTGGGCAATCGAGAAACCTAGAGGATATCCCAGACAAGAGACTACTGCGAGAAACCCTACTAAGGATGAAGCAACAGCCCAGCCTACCTGGTTTAAAAAGGTATCAAGATAGAGCCATTGTCAACGAGCTAAAGTTCCGGCTAGGAGGTTATGATGACGAGCAGCAAATGGCCAAAATGACGTTCCGCTGCTTCAATGAATACTTACGCATAACGTTCAAAAATGATTATGGACAGACTCACAAGAAGGATGTCCACCTAGGTTACAACCAAAATTGTCAACGTCAACTAAAGCTGCTTAACAGAAAGCTAGCGACAGTAAGAGAGCCCACCTACTTCGCACTTTGTACACGATTTGATATCGCCCGTTACTACGAAGTAACACCAGATTCCCTGCGAGAAACTCACGCCGGCTATGTTAGACCATATGCCAACTGCCTAGCAGAAGCTCAACGGGTCACTAGAAGCTCAAAGCGCTGGTAACTATCATTGTGTCCCCCGGAGGCAAAAAGCTTCCGGGGTTACTCCTCCCACCAAAATTTAGGATAGCGGAAGCTAGTACTTCCGCAGATTGCTCACAGACAGTGTAACTGACTAATTTATCTACAAAATTTCCTTACCTGACTATCTATGATAAAATTTAATAAAGAGATTATACTTTATTAGGATAGTTATGAGATTACCTCTAATAACATGGCATATCGGGCTTAGCCTTTTTATTGCAGCTCCTACGATGGCCATTGCAAAAACTAAATCTTCTCGAAGCTCGGGTAAACAGCAAGTCTCAAAAGCCAATGTCAGAAAAATGTTTGCTGCAGGGCTAGCGCTTTTTAAGGCCCGTAAATTTAATCAGGCACTGATTGTTTTTGACCGAACGCTTCGTCAGTTCCCAAACCATCAGCCAACTATTCAATTATTTGCCAAAGCACTTTACCGACTAGACCGAATTCCAGAGTCGTATCAAATGTTCTCGAAACTTAACCTAAACAGCTTAGATATCGAAACCAGCTACGAGTACGCATTATCGCATTTTTGGATGAGGCAGTACCAACCAGCCCTTGCCGGCTTTCAGCGCATACCAGAAGGAAACGCATTATTTGATTTAGCAAACTATTATGGTGGCATCGCTGCTTTGAAGTTAACCCGCTTACTCGAAGCAGAGACTATGATAGAAAAAGCGGTAGTATTACCTCTAAAGCTGGCAAAAAGTCGTAAAAATTATCTGAAGCACATTCAAGCCCTCAAATTGCTATACGAGAAAAAAGGGCTAGCGCTAGACCGTCAGAAAGAAAAAAAGCGTATCGAAGCAGCGATAAAAAAAGAGCGGGCAGTTAGACTTTCATCTAAAGAGACAAAGAAGGCGGTAAAAGATTACAAGCATCAAGGTTTCGAGGCAGTCGATAATCGTGCCGAGCTAGGTATAAACTTTAAAAATCAATTGATTGATCGTCATGGGTTTTCTGAGGAAACCAATACTATCCGGACAACTTACTTCCAATTTCTCGGTGGACCATTGATATCACTTCCTTACAAAACTGGCTCCGACCAAGCAGCACTTGGCCTGCAGATAACAGGTCGTGCAGAAGAGCAGCTTGTCGAAGGTAAAGAGCAACGAAATGTTCAATCGGATGACCTCGAAGATATTCGCAGAATCGAAACAACGAAAGAGACCCGAGAGCTTACAAAATACGGCTCTTTCATTCTGAGACCATGGATTGAATTCCCAACACCAATTAGGGCATGGCTCTCGATGGGTGGTAGCATAAATTTCATATACCCCGACTTCGAGCGCAAAGACCGCACCGGTACTAGATCGGGATATCTTCGTGTAGGCTCTAAAGTCCCCGGGAAGAAATTTGCTGCCAAGTATCAATACGGCGAAGTCCTTAACTCTGACAGTAAAAAAATTACCGCGGTGAATACTTTTCTATTTATCTGGAACTTTGAATTCACCGAGTACCTAGGGCTTGATGTCAGCCTGAAACATGATTTCTTTGTTTATGATGATTTGGCTATAGATGGCCCGGCGTCCGCTACTAGTTTCTCAACTGATCTTTGGGACGAAATACCATTTGGATTCACGATAGGGGCAAAGCTGTCGGGACAGTATCAAAGTGAGTTCTTTATCCATGATCTTCCAGACCACGGCGAAGTAAGCGCAAATGGTCAAACTTATACTGGGAAGGCATACTTGCTGGCAGAGCCCATCGAATGGTTTAGCGCGGAGATCTCACAACAAGTTCAAAAAACCACTTGGATTGTAACACCTAGCGAGGCCGAAGAGCCGTTTCAACGCTATCAACCTGATTGGCAGCAAACATTTGTTGGCCAAGTTTCATTAAACCTTCTTTTCTAAGGCACCGTTATGCACCGTCAATGGCTCAAGAACCTAGCAACTTCAGAATTCTCCAACGGTAGCTGGCAGCTCAGCGATCCATCTAATCCGAGCTATCTCGCCCATACGGCATTTCAAGATGCCCTCGATAGCCTATACGGTCGCGTCGAGAATGCTTCTGATATTTTTAACACCTACGCCGATCCGCTGAAGCAAATCAAATTATATAAACTCACTACCTCCAAGCATACATCTCCTTGTGGCTTTATTATGCTTATGAACAAACTACAGCTTAAATTAGACAAGCAACAGTCGGCATTTAAGACCGAGATCATATACTTCCATAATTACAAGAACTTAGTAAAACCGCTCAGAATCTATATTCCAAAAATGGACACCTTTGGCGACGTCATTTGGATGGAAAACGATAAAACCCCTATGGATTTGAACCATATAGCTAAGCAGCTGATCGAAGACTTGTGCCGCCAAGCATACGAGCTCGGCTTAATACCTATCACGCAAAGAACCTGATGAAACTCAGCTTTATTTCTGTTAGCCTAAGCCGCTAGTAGGAGCAGCGTAGCTATAGTCGTTATTCCCAGCAGCGTGCGTTGGGAATCGGTTGGTATTAGAACAGATCCCCGACGCTCACTAAAGTTCGCTGGGGATGACAAGATTCAAACGCAGGATGAAATTTCAAACACGGGTGACCATACCAGTCGTGGTTGGACTTTCAGTCAAGGCCGCAGGAAAAAATGCGACGAAGGCAGTACAAAATAAGTACGACTAGGAGCATTTTTTATGAGAACGCAGGATGAAATTTCAAACACGGGTGGTATATGAAGTTTAGCTTACCAGAATCAGACCCATCTACAGTCAAGAGCAAAGTACTAGAAGCTCTTGGTGGCCGAGAACTGGGTAAAATTGTTAACTTTGATTTCGCGGCCGATAACCTGACGGTAACGATCAATAAGCTAGGAAAATCGAAGCTCATTTTTGATCAAAAACATACTGGTGAAGGCTTGGTTTACACCCTGGTAAACGAGAAAATTGCATTTTCTCACAAAGCGTTTAAAGGAGAGGTAGTAACTAAGCTTCTAAATGTTATCGAGGGAGTTGGTGGGACTATCATCGAAACTTAAAAGTTTGTCTATTTTTTTAAGTTCATAATCAGACAAAGCAGCCAGCCCGGCCTTCAGATAAAAGCTATTAGCTACTCCATGAGACTTTAAAAACAATGCTCCACTATAAGAAGTAGCTCCGTCATCGCAGACGCAGATCACTTGTTTCTTTTGCGATAGGGCTTCAAGAAGGTTTCTCAAATCGCAGTTGTCGACACGATACCCCCAGCGAGGGTCCTGCGTTAGATTTAAGATCCCAAGGTCTGCTGAGCTTCGATCGAGTTTTTCTAGCAGC
>JANQHA010000418.1 GCA_028282865.1 Oligoflexales bacterium | reverse complement strand
AGACTCAAGAGCATGTGGTTTCTGCAGTTGAATTTATCAGGGCGAATATCGACTTGGATCGAAACCACTTACTTGATCTTCTCGTTGATAAGTCCATATTCAACATCTTACTTCATGAAATCGGCCATAACCTCGGGTTGCGGCATAACTTCCAAGGCTCGTTCGATCAATTGAACTTCCACAAGGAGTACTTTGATCTTAGGGCTAAGGAGCAAGCAGGCCAAGCGACTGAGGGCGACTACTCAGCGAATTACCGGACTTCCAGCGTTATGGATTACACTGACTTGTTTGAAGGTTTAGCCAAGAAGCCTGGTAAGTATGACGTTGCGGCGATTAAGTTTGGTTACGGAGACATCGTCGAGGTAATCAAGCGAGATGAAAATGGTGGTATTGTTAGAGATGAGCACGGAGTGGTGGTTTCTGAAGATAAGAACTTAGCAGATCTTACGGATCAGGATATCTTGCGACCATTTAAATTCTGCACAGACGGTCATGTGTCTAGTAATGTAACCTGCAATCGGTTTGATCGGGGTTTGACTGTAACTGAAATTGTCAATTCGATCGCTGAGCAGTATGATGTGAGCTATTTCCTTAGAGGGTTTAGAAGAGGTCGAAGAAGTTTTACGGGATCGTCTGGACGAGTTCTTATGAATTCCATCTTTCCGATCAGGCAAGTATTGGATGAGCTTTTCTACAAACTTATTCAAGGAGATTTTGAAGGTCAAGATCCTAACGGAACGATCCTTCCTGAGAACTTCGCGGATTATTTCTCTGCACTAAACTCTGGAATGAGATTCTTCAGCAAGATTCTTGGTGCAGTAGAGCCAGGGCGCTATCACTTGGATAGTTCAACCGGCACCTTTGTTACTGGTGCAAGTACCGAAGCTGGTGGGACTAACCTCACAGTGCCTCTTGGAACCGGTAAGTTTCTCGAGTCAGCATTCTTGCCAGGTGGAGGCGAATGGGAAGGCAGTGAGCGAATTATGAGAAGAGGAGTTGAGTTTGATAAACTTGCGACCTTGTTTGCGATGTCTATGAGAGGTTATCCTGCCAGGAAGTATAGAAGGGTATCACTCAGCGTCAATTACTTTGCGGTTGCTAGGGAAATGATCTTAGATATCTTTTCAGACTTTATGAGAGACGGTTATCAAGCTGATGTCAGAGCTTTGAAAGTAGGCGAGGGGAATAACTATGTAGCCGTTCCTACTGATTATCAGGCAGCTCCGGGCGAAGAAGTAACATCCTTCAAAATGCCAGCGACTACTAGTTTGACCGTCAAAAGCTACGCGATGTTCTTTGCGATGTTAAATTACAACAGCAGTGCTGACCGAACTTTCCAAGATTACATCGACTTTAGAATTAAAGGTGTTGATGACTCTTCGATACCGGCTGGCACCAAGTCTGTAGAGTTTACTTCCAGTACTGGCTTAAGAACCTACGTCGTTCCACAAACTAGCGACGATCTTAGCATCAGCTTCAAGATTGCTGAACCAGCTGCTCAAATATCTGCTGATAAGATTGCTGCAGCGGCGAAGATCGTCGAGTTGAACACCACTATGGAGAGCAAAGTCACGGCAGCGTTTGAGCCGGTCATGGGCGCTTTAAAAGTAGTGTTTAAAGCAGCGAATGGTGAGGATCTCTCTGCCGAAGTGGAGCAGTCATTACGAGATGACGATCCAGCATCAGCTCTCGAAGTGATGACCGGGTTCATCGACCGGGTAGAAGCCTTTGCGGAAGCGCAGCAAATCGCCGAGCTCATAGCGACGGTAAAAGAGCAGAAAGAAACCTACTTGCCATTAGTGGACGGCTTGCCAGAGATGTTGGCTGAAAGACAGCAGTTAACAAATCAAGTCGAAGACTACGATAGAAGCTTAAAGGATATTGAGTCCGCTCTTATCGAGTTGAAAGAACTGTATGAGATCTTGAATTGATATCTGATTTAGGCTTACTCATGAAGGGCCCTGTTGGGGGCCCTTTTTCTTTTGTCTGATAGCTATGACTGGGTGTATAAACTTTATTATATCAATGAATTACAGTTTTATTGACACCATCTTTGCGACGGGATATACACTTGTTGAATAACACCAACCAAAGATGGGGGCGCCATGGTTAGCTTTAGTAATATTTATATATTGGTGTTTTTTTTACTCACAACAAAATTGCTTGGTGTTGAGAGTATCAAACCAGAAGTAACCCGCGTAGTGAAGTTAGGTATTACGGAGCCCTCAAAAGGCGTTTTGTACCAAGATGGCAAGTTGTGGGTGACCCGAACTGGTAACATTCCAGGTGAATCAAATAAAATTTTAGTTTTTAGTGCTGATGGAAAGAAAGAGTTAGCTTCTTTGAGTTTTTCTTATGGTTTAAAAAAACTGTATGCTTTCCAGTCTGACACAGTTATCGCTCTAGGGATAAATCATTCAGGCGTTACGGTCGTAAGTTTTATTAAATATCGTAACGGTAAGTTTTCAGTCAAGCGTAGAAATCTCAGTGCGAGATTTTTGGCTGAGGAGTTCGCGGTGACCGAGTCAGGCTTCCTTTTTTCTGAAATAGGTGAACAAGATATTGTCTATGTAGATCAATGGAAGTTTTTAAATTCTGTCGCACCGAGTCTTAGCGAAGAGTTTAAAAAAGAAGTTGCAGCAGAGGAATATATTGAAGGCTCAGTTCGAGCAATGAAGCCATGGGAATATGTGAATGCTGATCTTTTGGGGTTGAAGATTTTCTTCCCGCTAAGTATCGCTTCGGATAAACAGCGTTTTTGGGTTGTAGAAAAAAACTTACCCGATCCAACGGATGATAAGTTGGTTTATTTCGATATGAATAATGGTAAATTCCAGCGAATCTTTAATGACGATAATCGAAATGGTTTGTCGGATGTTCTTTATAGTTCTAAGCATGATCGGGTGATTGTTTCTGAGTATGTAGCTGGAAATGTATTAGTTATTGATGCTAGGAGTCAGGAACTCATGGATGTTATTAAGGTTGGTGGCGCTCCGCGCCAAACTGCAATCTACGGTAACTGTATTGTCGCTAGCAATGATCAAACTAAAAATTTAAGCTTTATTCTGCTAAATGACGATCAAGCTTCGCTGGTATTAGAATGGAATATTGCTGATCAGATTAAGCACCTGAATCGGCCCGGTCGTATTTCAGTCAATGCTAAAGATGGCTATATATACTTGAAGTCTAACGATATTTGTACTGGTTGCTTAGAGTCGAGAAGTGGGGTTGTAGCTATTCGTGAATTGTCAGGTGTGACCGATAAGATGTGTGGTATTTAACCGGATTATTTTGTTTATGATTAAGGCGGGGATCGAAATGAAGTTGTTTATATGGTCAAATGTTGTTTTTTTTCTATTAATCACTTCCTTTTCTCATGCGTTTTCAGATTCGGCGGAAGATCAGAACTCCGATGTGGAATCTGAAGATATTTTGGAACTGGTTGATAAGGAAGGTCGGTGGCTTTATGATCCAAAGGTTAGAAAAGAAATAGGCCGAACTCTCATAGAAATCGGCAAGCAAGTTACAGATCAATGGGAGCAAGCCGCTGCAAGCGAGTTTGAACGTCTCGGTGCTCAATACAAAAATGAAGATGAGATTCGCCTTAAGCTTTCAGATGTTCGTCAAGACATGATCGATCAAATGGTTCTAAACAATGAGAAGCTCGAAGAGTTAAGTCCTGGGATAGCTAAATTTATTGTCGAAGTTGGCAGGGATTTTCGTGATACCCGCAACCTTCGTTACGAAGAGTTTGCCCTGAAAGCGAGTGGGACAGGTCCGAAGACCTTTCTCGGGAATTGTTTAGGGTTTGTATGTATTCCCCTCTTTACTCTTGGCTCGGCCATCTTTGGCCATCCCTTATTGTTTGAAGGCGACTCCAATCTTCTTATCGATGTGGGAGTATTCGGTGGAGTTGGGTTTGTATTAGGAACTATCAGTGCTGTTTTTGTTGCAAAAACTACGGATTATGCTGTTCACCGGATAAAATCAGGATTTCAGAAAGTGCACACGGGTGTTCCTGATACCGATCAGTTTATTATCCAGCCAGGTGATATGTGCCAGAATATATTTCGAACTTTTTAAAGGTAAACCTGAGGGCTATCAAGTTCACTTTGATTCTGACGAAAGCTCTAGGATTTCTGCTATTCCTTTAGTCCAATGCAACGCTTTGACAGAGCCATATTTTTTGGCTTGTCTCGTACGGCTTAGACAATAAAAGTCGTCATCGGGAAATTCATCTCGAAAGGCTTCCATAGGGTGGAGTTTGTGTCCTGAAATTTCTTCGGTAGATTTTATCTCGACAATGGCTCTGGTTTTACCAGGGCGAGTGACAATCAAGTCAAGTTCGACGTTTGATTTGGTGCGTAGGTAATTGAAGGTATAATCAGGCTTATAGTATTGAGCGAGTTGAATGATCTCGTTAATGACCATCTGCTCAAATAAATTCCCGTAATAGCTGGTTCCAGGTTTTGGAATAATATCCAAGTGACGGGCGAGTGCACGTGCAACCCCAACATCAAAAAAATAAAACTTCGGAGTCTTGTAAACAGTCTTCCTAACCGAGGTTGAGTATGATGTCAGGAAGAATCCCATGAGGGTGTCTTCTAGAATTTCGAAGTATGACTTAACTGTCTTGTCATCGACACCAGAATCACGAGATATATTTGAAAAGTTGACTATAGTGCCATTAGCTTGAGCCGCAGTTTCTAAAAATTTGCGAAAAGGGTTTAGTTTGCGAATGAACTGTTCGCTCCAAACCTCTTCTTTTAGATAATGATTTGCATAGGTTCTAAGAAAGTCATCTTTATCATCTGTCGAATCTAGCGAGAATATTTTTGGCAGTCCGCCCCAACGAAGCTTTGATTCAAGGTCAAAGTCGTTGGCTAATTCTAGGTGATTTAGAGGGAACAGAACTCTTTGAAACGCTCGACCTGCTAATAAGTTGGCACTTTGAGCTTTTAGGCGTCGAGCAGATGAACCAGTGAGGACAAAATTTATGTTGGTGGTCTCAATTAATTCGTGGACGATGTCTAGCAGCTTAGGAATTTTTTGAATTTCGTCAATAATGACAGTAGATACAGTCTTGGATAAGCCCCCCACCGTTGCAATTAATTCATCAGGGTTCCCTTGATAAAGGTCTTCTTCCTTAGCTAAAAGTAGGTTTATATATAGATACGAATCAGGGCTTTTAAATGATTTCACTAAGGTACTTTTTCCAGTACCTCGAGCACCGAGCAAGAAAAAGCTATGATTTTCTGGTAGGTTAACTAGTCTTCGGTACATACTCCGAAATCTTCCTCTAAATCCGGAGTTAATTGTCTCATTTCGACTAGGTCGTGTCAATATAGCCATAATCTTTTAATATCAGTATGTTAGGTTATCCTAACTTTGATGTATTGGCTTTTCGATAATGTCGGGTGGGAATATCCGTCTTAGACCTAGTAGGTAGATAGAGGAAGGATTCTAAACATTAAAATCCTTCCTGCGTATATCCATCGGGACAATCTGGCCATTCTAGATCGGGTAATGGTGTGGGGTCAGCTTGAAGATTTGATACGATAAAGGCTAAAGACAGCGCAACAGCAAAAATAATCCTCATTTGAAAACTCCTTGTAGATCAAAGTAGAGGGAAGTTAAATTATGCCATCGGCAAAATTGGCGGGCATAATTCAACCGCAAAAACTAACCATAACCAATAGACAGACATCCATCTCTTGGCTTTCAGCGTCAATTCATTATAGTAGCCCTCATATCGGAGGACATGATGGGGCTCAAATATAACGAGTGGGTTGCTCGGAGCGAAGTATATCCAAAAGATTACAGTAGTCTTGTTTCTGTAGTTCAGAGTAACCGGGACTTTCAAGCGGTTGATCAATTAGATTATGGCGACTATGGCCTAGAGGAAACTATGAGCGTCATCTCAGAAGCTATTCGTAGTGGCAAACGAATAGCACTTTACGCTGACTATGACGTCGACGGCACTATGAGTGCTGTGAGTTGGATTTGGTTTTTCAGAGCGATTGGTTTTGACAATTTCTTGCATTACATACCGTGTAGATTTAAAGAAGGTTATGGCGTCAATCTCGACGCAGTTAAACACTTGATCGATAACGAACGTGCTGATCTTATTATTACGATGGATACCGGAATAACAGCTAATGATGAAGCTGCTTACTGCAAGGAGCGTGGTGTTGGTTTTATCTGTACCGATCATCACAAAGTACAGATCGATAAAATGCCCGATTGCACGGTCTTGAACCCAAAACTTCATCCTGATGAGCGCTATCAGGAGCTGTGTGGTTGCGGAATCACTTTTGTTCTACTTCGCAAATTGGCTGCCGAATTCCCGGTCCCCGCTGCAGTATGGACGGATATTCTTGCACTCACTGGTATGGCGACTATTTGTGACGTCGTGCCGTTAAACGGTGTCAATCATAAGCTTGCAAAACTTGGGGTTCAAGCGTTGATGAACAGTCAACGTGAGGTGCTAGT
>JANQHA010000216.1 GCA_028282865.1 Oligoflexales bacterium | reverse complement strand
TTGTGGCTGTCAACAATCTTTCAGTGTTTAACTTAACATAGGAGAATCAATTGCTCTGTCAAAACTGCGGGCGTCCCTTAGAGGACCAACAAGGGGGTGTTTGCTACCAGGCAGCCGCATCCAATGATATCGATGACGACTTTGCTCAGGAGTCGGTCATTTTAATTAGGACTGGGACCTGCGAAACTTGCGGGACCCGTAACCTGAGCGAACAATACTTAGACTACGAAAACTTAGACTATGGATCCCAAGAATTCGAATATCGAAAGGCACTCCTATACCCAGGAGAATGAAGACGTTCTGTCCCTGGTCTCGCCTGGGACTGATAACAGGCTAGTGGACATGACATCGCATGCTGACATCAGCGGCGACGCACTGAGAGTCGAACTAAGGCGGACACGAGACCCAGCGACTGCCAACAATAGAGCCAGTCCTAGCTCGAGGATAATGGACAGTAACTTTATTGTCGGACTAATATCGCCCGAGCAGTTGCCTCAAGAAGGGAAGAATTTCCAGATCGCCTACCACTCATGGAACGGCAAATCTGACTTCGGATTCGTTGACTCGTTTGAACCGATTACTAACTTAATTCAAGAGGATAACTGTTACTACTTCGAGACCAGTGAGGGCCAATGGCGGCTTAAAATACTGAGTGCCGGCAACTAGCTACAAGGGCCCCCAATGATTTATTTGCCCTCGAAAAGATATCAGCCCCGGTTCTCACTGTTTGAATGGGTATTGCCACCAAATATGCTTAGTTGGTTAATCAAGCAGCGGGGGATGGGCATATACATCTTACCACCAGGCGAGGCGGCCCAAGAAATTCTTAAGAAGCGAGCTTTTATCAATAAGTTTGAATTAACTTATGATAAACGTCTGGCTTATCAAACGGCCCATTACAGAATATCCGAACGAAAGATTATCATTCCTCACAGGGACTTCGCCCACCAAAGTTGGCTGGACACCATACTCCACGAGCTCGGGCATGCAGTTGATCACCTCTTGCCAGATAAACACGAAAGTCTCAGCCAAGTAGAAGAGGTCATCGAATCCCTGCACCCAGAAAAGCCTTTCTCCGAGTACTGCGAACGTAAAGATAAGAAAAACGGTTATCCCGCAGAGCAATTCGCCACCGGCTTCGCTGGGTATTTTCGACAACCGGAACCTGGGTACAAGGGCATCACAATAAAAGACCTCAGCCCGAAGTTTATCCAAATAATGAACCAAATAATTAAATTGTTTGAGAAAAATAATGCCTAACAGTAACAAAGTACAATTGTGGGCGGTGTTTGGTGAGGAAGAGCAACCAGTAGCTCTTTTGTTTGCCAAGACCGAGTTTGGTGCCAAAAAGAAGTACGAAGCCCACTCCGGCCGAAGTCGCCACGGAATTCATGTTGAAGTAGTAGACTTTGACCACGGGTACTTTTCTTTCACCGAGGTGCTATAAGATGAAAGGCCATATCCATCCAGTACTTGAAGTACAACTTGCCCTAGGTTTAAGAGATAAAAAGACAGGTGAGCGCGTTAGGTGGTCATCAACAAGGTTTGAGGGTTACCGTGACCGAACACGGGGAAAGTTAATTAATAAGAAACGCACCCTGATTTTAACAGATGAATCACATAGTAATTGTAGGGAAACGCTGGCTAATGACTTCCTAGCATTTGTTGAGTACAGACTTGAACCCTGGTTACTAGACCACCAGCGTGATCTTGAACTGATCTTTCCCCGAAAAACTGAAACAGCGATAAGCTATTCTCTTGTGGGGTACAACAAAAAAGCCGACGCTTATGGTCCGCAATCAAACAAAATCGATAACGACTTGTATGTAGCAGCGTACGAGCTGATAAAAAGCGAATCCTTGCAGCGTAAGTTGTTTCGGCTGATGGATGTTGTCTTGGGGACCACTAGCTTACTGGTCGGCGGACCTGGCACTTACGTGCGTACTGAAAGCAATAAACTGTTCGAGAAGGTAGAAATACACGAAGATTATGACCACAACGGCAAGCCATACAAAGAAGCTAACGCCGTTTGTTCTTACACCGGAATCTCTTCGGCGTTCGCCCGCCATCCAACTGGATTAAGCATTATCTATGGCTTAGGGCGTTTTTGCATCCAGTTAATGCTGGAAGGTCACTACGATAAACTCAAGCCAAGATTAGACCTGACCAACTCTAAAAAGAGAATCAAGGCGCTCTCCAAAAAGAAAGAACTTAGCAAGTCTAACATTGACTGGCTACTCAAATTACTACATAAGCTGAGGCCTTACTGGGAGACGCCTAATGTTCGCAGCAATTTAGGGGCCTACCCACTTAACGAGTATACCTGGGGCATGTTTAAGAAGCTAGTCAAGGAACTATCGGAGAACGCGGTCGATCCAGTAGCTTCTTGGTGTGATAAGGATAAAGGCAATATCTATGGTTATTCGGCCTATGGATTTTATGAGTGGTGTAGAGCACACCCCAAGCAAACAACTGCCTTCCGAAAAAATGGAAGAAGGAACTGGTCTGGTACAGCAGGCAATACAGTTTGGATGTAACTTCTTTGACGAGCGCGTCACGGTTCACGAGAAGGCTAACGGAGACTACATAGTCTTGGTAGCCGGTGAGGTTAACAACGAGGTGTTTAATGTCAAGGCAGACCAAATAGCTGACTTCCTGGCCAATCTTGGTTCAAAAATAGCACTCGCATTTCTGAACGGCCTCACTAAAGAGAAGGAAGAACCTAAGCGGTTGTATGCTACTCTCCAGCACAACGCAGAAGAGGCAAATATAAAGTGGCCAGCAAGAAGAGAAAAAAGAAAAAGAGCAAAGGTCGCGGCGTTAAAATAACTGTTCAGGGACGCCGCTTCACCGGCAAACATAAATTCAAAAAAGTAAGCGCTGGTTATTTTGCCTATAGAGGATACGTTTACCGAGCAGACGAGTTCGATCTTCACTCCATTAACAACATGGAACAGTCTGATATCGAGCCTGTTGGTAAGTATATACCTAAAACAGGCAAGAAAAAACGCCGCAAACAAGAGCCTCCCAGGGATCTACGGGCCTGGTTGTATACAAA
>JANQHA010000666.1 GCA_028282865.1 Oligoflexales bacterium | reverse complement strand
TTTTTCAGTTATATCCTGATCGGCATCCCAGATAAGTTCAGAGCTGATTTGCCACTCACTATCGATGGTATATAAAATTTCGGTAGCCAAAGGTGAATGATTGCGTGTAAGTTTGTCTTTTTCGTATTGAGGTAAAGTGGGAAACACAAGAGAGTCAAAACTAGTTATCTTGCGGTCCTCCTGGTAAAAGATTTGGCCGATACTAAAGCGTGCTTTTTCAAATCCTTGTCTGTTATAAAAGCGAGAACTCATGGCAACAGAGACCTGGTTCGCATCACCAATACGGTCATAACCACTAAAACGATAATCTCTAAAAAGTTGTTGGAAACTAAAAGTTACTTCATTTGTATCAAACAGGCCGAAGTCATCCTGATTTTCGTAGTCTGCATAGTAGTAGAAAACTCTGGGTTCAAAAGTTTGTATATAATTCTTTGTATTTCTTTCAAAATATAAACCCATATCTAAACTCGCGGAGGGTATGGTGACAGAAGGTTCGTCCGAAAGAGAAGTGGTGAAGGGAAAGTCTAAATGTTGGGAGAGATGATGAATGCCGATAGTAGGTTTAATAAAGCCAGCTTGCCAATGAGAGTTCCAAACTAGAGCGCCATAATTGTGTAACCGTTCTCCTGTTATTTTATTATTGTCATTATGGTCAAATGCGGAATATTCGTTTTCCAATAAAAATTCAAAACCGTTATTAAAAACGTAATTTCCATTAGCGCTTAAGCGAGGTAATTTTTGGTAGGGGTCAGTGATTGTGCTATCCCGTAAGGTTTGGAAATCTAAAGCTTCGATACTAAAAAGCCAGGTTTCGTTTACATAACTAGCTAAACCGCGTTGTTTTAAATGGGTTTCACGGCTGACCGATAAGCCGGCATTACTTAAATCTTCGAAATAGTCATCATCGCTAGCACGGGTAGAATCAATTAAGGTGGACCAGGGTTTTCGAAAGCCTCCCGTTTGATAGAGGCTGAATAACCAGCGTTCGTCGTTGTACTCTTTGTCATCAATAAAGGTTCCATTTATAGACGAAGAAAATAAAGGAGAGAGATGCCGAACTTCTGCACCAAGCTGTGTGCCGCGGTCGGCGATATAGCGAGGAATTAGGGTCGCGTCATAATTAGGGGCAAGGTTAAAATAATACGGCAGGGTTAAATCAAAGCCATCTTCAGAAGATGACCAGGAAGGTGAAAGAAAACCGGACTGTCTCTGATCGCCAATGGGAAATTGAATATAGGGCATATAAAATATTGGCCAATCTTTAATTTCCAAGCGCACATGCTTCCCTTTGCCTTGACCGGTATTTGGATCAAGTTCTAATTCACTGGTCGCTAAGTACCAACTAGGGTTTTCGGGGCTACAGTAAGAATAATGGCTTTCTTTCAACCTTAGAACTTCGTCTGTGCTTCGATGAAAATGTTTGGCGTAACCATGAATATGATTCCCATGTAACACGTAAGTTGCTTGTTTAAGCTCCAATTCCTTATTTTCTAAGTTAAAGGTGGCGCTGTCGCCGCGAAGTAATAATCCGGGCTGCCTAAAACGAATGTTTCCTTCCAGGTCCACCTTTTTATTGTCTTTGTGGATTACGGCTTTGTCACCAGAAATACGTTTATCATCCTGCTCGATCAAAACATTGCCCGTCATCACAGTTGTATTTTCAGTGATATACGATTGCTCGCCACTAATCTGAATTTCTCCACTTTTACTGCTTGATTGTTTGGAATAGGGTGGTTCGATGTAGGCGCCACAACAACCAATTTCTTTGCGTTCGAGCTGTTTTTCGGAGAGTGATTCTATGGGAGTCCAGTCTAAATTCGCGGCTTCTGGCTGTTGATTCTCAGCAGAATGAGCAGATGCAACAAGTGCCAGGCATAGACAGGCTTTGTTCCCGGGTGTTTGAAGCAGAGTTTTTAAAAGAAGGTTAAGCGTGTACTTCACTGTGTACTTGATCAGTTTTGGGGCCAAAAAATAAGTGGCATATTGTACTCTTATTTATTCTAATTTGCTGTCATGAAAAGGGTTAAAATGGCGGTATGATTAGGCGGCAAGAGTATGTAAGAGCAAGTGCAAGCGCAAGAAAAGGATCGGCAAGAAAAATTTAAAAAGTGGGTTTCTGAGGCCCTCCATGCAACGGGCCTATTGTCGGGAAGCCTAGAATTAAAGCCTATCAGTGGAGATGCAGGTTTTCGCCAATATTTTCGTGTGCTCAACGGTAAACAGCCCCTCTTGGCAGTGGATTCACCGCCGAAGACGGAAAAAAACCAAGCTTTTTGCCATGTTGCCCACCTTTTCCGCCAGAACAGTATTCATGCCCCTAATATTTATGCGGTGGATTTTGATATGGGCTTTTTGTTAATCGAGGATATAGGTGAGGACTTATACTTACCCTTGTTACAGGCTGGGCAAGCTCAAATTCTCTACGCGGAAGCCATCGATTGTCTTTTGAAAATTCAAGGTATTCCTACAGAAGGTGTTGGCTTACCCAGCTATGACAGCCAGCTGCTACAACAAGAAATGGACCTATTCCCCGATTGGTTTGTAGAGGAATTACTGAGTGTGCGCATGGTGGAAGAGGAGGTTCAGCTAGTAACTGCAGTGAATGAGCGTTTGATTCACAATGCATTACAGCAGCCACAAGTGGTAGTACACCGGGATTTTCACAGTCGCAATCTACTTAAAGCCGAAACAAATAGTCCTGGAGTCATCGATTTTCAAGATGCGGTTATTGGCCCTATTACTTATGATTTGGTTTCGTTGTATCGCGATTGTTATATTCAATGGCCTCAAGAACAAGTGTCGTTATGGGTCAATAATTACCACCACCAACTGATCGATAAAGAACTACTGGACCCTGCTGTGAGCGGAAAGCAATTTGAACAGTGGTTT
>JANQHA010000656.1 GCA_028282865.1 Oligoflexales bacterium | reverse complement strand
ATCATAAGATCGAGGGGAAAGGGTATTTTTCGGTAATGACCTCTGAAGGTGTGAGGTATTCTCGAGACGGAAGTCTAAGCTTAAATTCTGAAGGCGTTTTGACCAATAAATATGGTGCTCCGGTCTTGGGCGAGAAAGGAAATATCTTTCTTCGAGGTCAATCGTTCGAGGTAAATCGTCGTGGCGAGGTATACCAAGGCGACGAGTTAGTAGATAGGATCCTCCTTTATGACTTTAAAGAAAATAAGGCCTTAGAAAAGGTTGGCGGGAATATGTACTTCTACGGCGGACCTGAAGAGGATCGCAGTTTGGTTAAAAATCCTATAGTCAGTCAAGGTCAACTCGAAGGTTCAAATGTTAATGCTATTAAAAATATGACTGCACTGATTTTAGCTCATCGATCGTATGAAGCCTATCAGAAGGCGGTTAGTAACTATGATTCGATGATGGATAAATCTTCAAATTCAATAGGCGAAGTTCGAGCCTAGTGTGTTTATGAAAGGGTATAGATTATGATGAGAGCACTCCTAACAGCTGCGACAGGTATGGAAGCGCAGCAATTGACTGTGGATACCATTGCCAACAACCTTGCCAACGTAAATACTACGGCTTTTAAAAGATCGCGAGCAAACTTTCATGATCTTCTATACCAAACGCTTAAAGCTCCAGGGCAAAGCACAACTGTTGGTACAGTAGTTCCAAGTGGAATACAGATAGGTGCTGGTTCCGAAGTTTCGTCAGTAGAAAAAATGTTTAAGGAAGGCTCTATCATCCAAACTGGTAAGGAAACTGACCTTATGGTTCAAGGTGAAGGTTTCTTTAGAATTCAAAGAGATGACGGTCGAATCGCATATACTCGAGATGGTAGTTTCAAATGGGATAGCGGCGGTAGATTGGTTACCGCTGATGGATTCCCTATTGTTCCAGAAATCACTATTCCACCGGGAGTGGCGCATAATAAGTTCAATGTCGGCCTCGACGGTAGTGTTACGGTTCGAGTTGGCGAAGAAGCTCAAGAAATTGGCCAGATTCAGCTGTCTAACTTTATAAACCCTGCTGGACTCGATTCTCTAGGCCGCAATTTGTATGGAGCGACTGTTGCCAGTGGTGATCCGGTTGTGGGATCACCCAATCAAGATGGAATGGGTTCTATTGCCCAACGGCAGTTGGAGTCGTCAAACGTGAATGTGATCGAAGAGATGGTTAATATGATTACTGGACAGAGGGCGTACGAGCTAAACTCTAAAGTTATTCAGACTGGTGATCAAATGCTTCAGCAGACAAATAATATTCGCTAGATTATAAGTTAAGGGGTCTCTATGGCTCTGAGTTGGAAAAAATGGTTATGTTTGCTGCCGCTTGTCTATAGCAATGCGGCGGCGTACGCTATTGGTTCTGACAGCTTTCCAGTATCCTCATCTAATATTAGTGGCTCCAACGACTTTGGCTATGCTGATGGTGTCAAGGTTCCTATAACTTTGGAAGTTTTACCGGAAGCGAAACTCGATAAGCCGCGTATTTATTTTAGTGATTTCTCTAAGTGCACTGGTAGTAAAAGGATTTGTGATCAAGTACATAATATCGATTTTGGTTCCGGGCCAAACCCTGGAGCAAGGCAGGCTATCACCCAGGGCCAGATATCAGCTATTTTGAGCAAGGAGTTTGAGTCTGTTGATTTTGATTTAGCTGGTTCAAAGGTGGTTAATGTCCGCACGAAGTATCAGGTCATCGAAAAGTCGACAATCCAAACATACTTGGAAGATGTCGTGTCTAGTAGTTTGAAGTCTCATGCTAATTTACGTCTTAAAAGCTTAAGAGTTCAAAATAATAGATCGCTTAAAGTTTGGCCCGGAGAGTATCAACTCATCGTTTCAGATATTGATAAGTTTCAAAACTCTCATATTGACTGGGTGCTTAACCACTTCCTGGGAACCAAGTCTTGGGCTGTTACCTATCAACCTTTTGATCGAGATAAC
>JANQHA010000609.1 GCA_028282865.1 Oligoflexales bacterium | reverse complement strand
AAAAGATGTCAAAATATTTTCTCTAGATATGGGGTCGTTGATTGCTGGTGCTAAGTTTCGCGGTGACTTCGAGCAACGTTTAAAAGTATTGCTCAAGGCCTTGCGAAAGGTTGATCACGGAGTGTTGTTTATCGACGAAATTCATACCATAGTCGGAGCTGGCACGGTTAGCGGTGGATCGATGGATGCGTCGAACCTTTTGAAACCCTCGTTATCCTCAGGCAGCCTTCGGTGCATTGGGTCAACTACTTACAAAGAGTTTCGTAATCATTTCGAGACTGATCATGCGCTGGCGAGAAGATTTCAAAAAGTAGATGTCGAGGAACCTTCGGTTTCTGATACCATTAAGATCCTAAAGGGTTTAAAAGACCGCTATGCCGAGCACCACAACGTAAAATACTCCAATGAAAGTATTCGAGTGGCGGCCGAACTCGCCGCTAAGCATTTAAGTGATAGACGACTTCCAGACAAGGCGGTTGATGTAATCGATGAAGCTGGCTCAGCGTTTGCGATAAAGTCGGAAGGTAAGAAAAGTCGTACGATTACCGTGGATCACATCCAGTCTACGATTGCTAAGATGGCTAGAATTCCATTACAGAAAGTATCTACCAGTGACAAGCAGGCATTGAAAGGTTTGGATAAAAAACTTAAAGAGGTTGTTTTCGGTCAAGACCAGGCGATCGATGCGGTGGTTTCTGCGATCCGCTTGGCCCGGTCAGGCTTGGCTCATGATGAGAAGCCTATTGGTAGTTTTCTGTTCTCTGGACCAACTGGTGTTGGAAAGACAGAAGTTGCCAAACAGCTCGCTTCGGTCATGGGGGTCGAATTTATCCGCTTTGATATGAGTGAATATATGGAGCGCCATTCAGTTTCTAGGCTTATAGGTGCCCCCCCTGGATATGTTGGTTACGATCAGGGTGGACTGTTAACTGAATCGATAAATAAAACCCCCTATGCGGTATTATTATTAGACGAAATCGAGAAGGCGCACCCTGATTTACAAAACATTCTACTTCAGATTATGGACCACGGTACCCTAACAGATCCTAACGGTCGCAAAGCTGACTTCCGCAACGTTATCATTATTATGACTACCAATGCCGGAGCTAGAGATCTTACACATAGTGCGGTTGGATTTGGTCGTGAAATCGGCGACGAAGTTGGTGAGAGCGAGGCGATTAAATCTGGTTTTTCTCCCGAGTTTCGTAATCGCCTCGATGCTATTGTGAGCTTTCAACCACTTAAGGAAGAGATCATTCTTAAGGTAGTAGATAAATTTATTTCTGAGCTCAAAGAACGGCTCAGTTCAAAGAACGTGTCGTTAGACCTAACCAACCGGGCAAAATCATGGTTAGCTAAGCGCGGGTTTGACCGTTT
>JANQHA010000401.1 GCA_028282865.1 Oligoflexales bacterium | reverse complement strand
TAAATCCGGCACCAGCCTGAATAAAACCACCATAGATGCCTATAAAAAAGAAGGACAATACACATAATGCTTTCTTTTGAGTTGATATCTCATGATAAGGAGTACCTCTTTCGGGGTTTTGAGGTTTACTAAATATGATAAGCGCTAAAACCACTAGCATCGCTACCGCTAGAACCCGATTAAAAAGCATGTCTTCAAACGTCAATGCGATTTGAACACCTATCACAGCACCTACTGTAGTCGGCAAAAAAAGAAGCCGCACCCACATCATTTCGCTAACGCCTTGACGATGGTAGCTCAGTGCAGACCCGAACGCTTGAAAAAAGATTGAAATTCTATTGGTGCCATTAGCAACACCAGCCGGCAACCCCGTCATAATGAGTAGTGGCAAAGTCAGCATAGAGCCACCGCCAGCGATAGCGTTTACGAAGCCAGCAATTAACCCTGTAGCTAAAATGAGCGATACTTCATTGATATTTATATAGAAACCCTCCAGGTGAACATGATACCCTATGGCGCAAGACGAATAAAGACAGGAATATTTTGTATCAACTCGGGCCCAAGTTATCTTTTGCCCACTCACCGCTGCGCAATCACGGGCGCTTTGTGCGACATGGTGGAAAATTTTACGCTACTACTCTATTTTTGACCTTTCTAGTGAAAGAAAGTAGCGATGTTCTTTTTACTACCAAGAGTGTACCTGTAATTTTCTGCACTACCATAGACCCGTTCATTGCATTTTCTTCTAACATATTTGCGATTCTTGAGTTAACATGATTGTATCTTTTACTAGCTGGTTTTATGCACCTATTTCTGTTTTAAAGTATGGACTCGGCTTAATATTGGTTTTTATAGGCTTAGCGTTGGCCGCGAGTCATAGAGAAAGGAAATTGCTATGAAACGTCTAGGTGGAATATTGTTTGTGGTCGCTCTTTTTGGAGCATTGTTCTATTACAAGAAAAATCAACAAAATACAAATGAGATCAAAGAATCGAATAAATCCCCATTGAGCTGGAAGCAAACACCTGAAGAAATATCTGAGCTATGTAACCAGGCCAAGCAGCTGCTGCTAACTCAACTCGAGTCGATAGCGAATACTCCTGCTAATGGTCAGAATTTTGATAGTACCATAAAAGAGTTTGAATCTGTGACAAGTAATTTCGTGTTCGTAACTGACCCGCTAACGTTTCATAAATATGTTTCACCGGACCAGAAATTACGTAACGCGGCTGACGAATGCGAGAAGTCAGTTAGTAAAATATTTGTCGATATTTTTACTAGAAAAGACCTTTATGATGTCTTCTCTAATATAAAAGAGCTTAAGCCTAAATTAGACAAAATAGACCAAAAGTTACTAGATGAGACTATAGATGGTTATCTTCGAAACGGCCTGGCATTAGATGATAATAAGAGAAAAGAATTCATAAAAATGAACAAAAGACTTGTGGATCTAACTGCCCAATTTCGTACCCGACTCAACGAATGGAAAGATCCGACTAAACTTACTCGAGCTGAGTTGGAGGGTATGCCCGAGGATTTCATCAAAGGCCTAAAAAAGGATGGCGATCACTTTATCCTAACACTAAAATACCCTCATATTTACCCATTTCTCCAAGATGCAAAGGACGCTAATGCTCGCAAAAAACTTATGACAAAGTTTTTAAAAAGAGGTGGTACAAAAAATCGCGACCTGCTTCAGGAAGCAGTTCAAATCAGATTCGATTTGGCAAAACTTTTAGGCTACCCTACTCACGCTGCATTTAAATTATCAAAAAAAATGGCAAAGAACCCGGAGACGGTTCAGGCTTTTTTGACATCGGTAAGAGCTAAGCTTCAGCAAAAAGGTAAGCAAGATATTGCCGAGCTACTGAAGCTCAAAAGCAAAGATATTGGTAAGAAGGCCTCGTCACTCAAACCTTGGGAAAGATCTTACTACGCCAATCAACT
Source organism: Oligoflexales bacterium (assembly GCA_028282865.1). Lineage (GTDB taxonomy): Bacteria > Bdellovibrionota_B > Oligoflexia > Oligoflexales > CACXFL01 > JANQHA01. The sequence goes on along the minus strand of JANQHA010000401.1, from coordinate 1,860 downwards.
CAAGAAGACCAAGTATCAAGTCGACAACCAAAAGATCAAAGAGTACTTCCCTCTAGAAAAGGTTTTATCTGGGATGTTTGAGATTTACCAGAATATGTTAGGAGTCAAGTTCGTAGAAATTGTCGACGCACCTAAATGGCATAACACCGTCAAAGCATATGCAGTGATGGACCAAGGCAGTGATGACATTAGGTCATATTTCTACATGGACCTTTTCCCAAGAGACGGTAAATATGGTCACGCGGCAGCATTCACTTTGATAAGTGGTCGAACCATGAAAGACGGCAGTTACAAAAAACCGGTATCAGCTATCGTGGCAAATTTCAATGCGCCTGTTGGTGACAACCCATCTCTACTCCTTCATAGCCAAGTCGAGACATTATTCCACGAGTTCGGTCATATCATGCACCAAATTCTAACTACCGCCTCGTACGCTAGTTTCTCAGGGACCAGCGTAAAAAGAGATTTCGTCGAAGCACCTTCTCAAATGTTAGAAAATTGGGTTTGGAAAAAAGAGGGTCTCGCAAAAATTTCTGCTCACTATAAAGACGGCAATCCATTGCCAGATGATCTGGTTAACAAGCTACTAGCCGCTAAAAATGCCAATATCGGCATACGCTACCTCCGACAATTATTCTACGCAAGCTTTGATATGGCGCTTTACACTCGAACCACCAGAGAACGCTTCGACACCAGCAAGCTATACCGCAAGCTCGAAAAAGAAATCACTATGATCGCAGGTTTGGAGGGCACCTTCCCCGAAGCAAGCTTTGGCCATGTCATGAGTGGTTATGATGCTGGCTACTACGGCTATTTATGGTCAGAAGTCTACGCCGCAGATATGTTTACTAGGTTTGAGAAGGAAGGACTATTCAATCCAGAAACTGGTCGCGCCTACCGTAAATGGATCTTAGAGCCCGGTGGAACCGAAGATCCATTTGAACTGATCACTAAGTTCCTGGGCCGGATGCCAAATCAGACAGCGTTCTTTGAGAGCATTGGAGTGGCGAATTGACCAAGCCAGAGTCTCAATAGCTCGTTTGTTCTATCCATGCGAACAAATCCTCTAGCGGAAGATTGACCATCGTACTCAACATAAGAGATCATGGTATCACTAAATAAACTCTAGAGGAGATCCAACTATGCGGCTTAGTTTTCTATTCGCAGTATTACTAGTAGTAGCAGGCTGTAAGACAGGCGACTCAGGCTCTAGCCTCAGTCAATCACAAGTTGAAGTAAAGCAACATGAACTTGCTAAGCTGCCTTTCTCAGCTATTGGTAAAGTTGATGTTTATACCAACACCTCAAATATTTCGACAAATTATTGCAGCGGCAGTGTCATAGGCTCAAGGTATGTCCTAACCTCCGGCCACTGTTTCTATACTCCAGAAGAGGGAAGATACGGCACTAGAGCGACATTTACTACTTCGAAGGGCACCACTTATAGAGTCGAGAACATATATATTTCTCCAGACTTTATTTCAGATGATGGTAACAGTAGGTGGGATTGGGCAGTTTTGACTCTCAGCCAGAAGATCGAGAGTAAGACTGGCAAGCTTTGGCTAGTAGAAAGAGGAGAGTTCGAAGAAGGCTACGCAACAGTCGCGGGCTATCCGGCGGCAAAAGGAACAGGGATGTGGAAGTCAGGCTGTAAGATGGAGACACGATCATGGGAAGAGAGTGTGACGTTTCTAGGGTGTCAATCAGGTGAGGGGGTTAGCGGTGGCCCACTCTTTCGAAAGGAAGGCGAAGAATTCTCAATTTTTTCTGTAAACAGCAGACATGGAATCGGCCCTAGATTTGGCAAGAAAAATATGGGAACACTGCTAAAGCATATTGCTAGCCAAGCGCAGAAAAAGA